>CAZGLF010000019.1:0-19869 GCA_964526615.1 uncultured Planctomycetia bacterium | reverse complement strand
AGCGATGATGATAGTTTAGATCTTACCGGAGCAGTTACTATTGAGGCCTGGATAGAACCGGATACCAATAGCGGAACCCGAACAATTGTAGTTAAAGGTGATGATTCGGCATCGCGCTGGAATTATAAGTTATTTCAAACCGGAAATAAATTAGGTTTTTCATTTTATAATGATGAATCTAAGAGCCATCTGGTAAATTCAGGTTTTATCTTACCTAATAATAAGTATTATGTTGCCGCAACTTTCGATGAATCTAGCGATAAAGTTTATATGTATGTAAATGGTGAGCAGGTTTATGTTGACGATGCAATAACTTATTATGGCAGCCAGACCTCAACTATGTTGGCTAATGATGATCAGCTTTACATTGGCCGGGAAGCCTCAGGAGCAAATCCTTATGACGGCTCAATCGATGAAGTAAGGATTTACGAGAGAGCTGTGTCAGCTGATGAGATAAAAGCTCACTACCAGCACCGGGTATTTGTAGTTAATTCACCTTCAAATTACGATATTTTCGAACCGCCGACTTCACCTGAGGAAATCGCTGCTTATCCGGTAAATAACCCGGTTATCCAGCCGATATTAGGGGTATTTTATGAGAGTAACCTTGAACAATTCCAGGAGATATCAAATAAGCCTTACGGAACCGACATTAAGTATCAAGTATCTTACGATGGTTATCGCTGGTATTGGCACAATGGAAGTGCCTGGACTGAGGTTAGCGGAGGATATTCTCAAACTAATACCGCAACCCAGGTAAATACTTACCTTTCAGATTTTCAAACTAACGTTGCAACTTCCGGTGATTTTTACTATCGGGCTTATATACATTGTGACCCTGGTGTATTTGCTACCCCGTCTTTATATAATGTGGCAATAACTTTAACTACCGGCGAGACATTTTATGTTGACCCAGCTGGTGCAGTTGCTATAAACACTTTGCATTCTGACACCGCTGATGATCAGTGGGTTCAATATAAGGTGTTTGTTTATTCCGATGGCGAATCAACACCGATTTTAGATGAGGTAAAAGTTGAATATATCGAGTCTTATTTAACTTTGACTGCGCCTAATGGCGGAGAAGATGTAATTGTTGGTTCAACTTATGATATTACCTGGGATTCACAAGCTATATCAACTGCCGGCGGCAGCGGTACGGTTAAGTTAGAGTATTCAACTGACGGAGGAAGTGTTTATACTACAATAGCAACTGGTGAGGATAATGACGGCTCCTATACCTGGACCGTTCCCGATGAACCATCTTTAAATGGTTTAATTAAGATTTCTGCCGAAGACCTGCCTTTAGTTAGTGATACTTCAGATGCGGTTTTTGATATTTTATCTTTAGAAGTGACCTCACCTAATGGTGATGAGATTTGGGAACAAGGCAAAACTCATGCGGTTACCTGGTCAGCCACCGGAACTATACCTAATAACGTAGTAAAGATAGAGTATTCGGTAGATGGCGGCGAATATCAAACTATCGCTTCAATTGCGCCTAATACCGGAACCTATGATTGGCAGGTTCCAAGTTCTATAGCATCAAGTGATGTTTTGGTAAAGGTTTCAAGTACTAGTAACGAGGCTATAGTAGATGTTTCAGATAGTACTTTTTCAGTAGTTCCGTCTCCGGCAATTACTGTAACTTCCCCAGCCGGAGGTGAAATTTGGAGAGTAGGTACGGCTCAGACACTTAGCTGGAGCGCTAATCAGACTCAATTTTCTGATAATGTTATTTTGGAATATTCAGCTGATGATTTTGTTAGCGATGTTAATTTAATAGATACAGTAAGTATTGGTACCCCGGCAGGAGAGGCACCTAATGATGATATAAGCGGAAGCTATGATTGGACAATACCCGATGTAGTATCTGATAATCTAAAAATCCGGGTTAAAGAAGAAAGTATCCCTCCCGGAAGAGATACTCAACAAATAGTAACTTCTAAGTCTAATGAGTTTTCGGTAACTCAGCCATCGATTACACTTTCTGCTCCAACTACAGATGATACCTGGGTTGTCGGAGATACCCATGATATTACCTGGAGCAGCGAAGGAAGCATTAGTGATAATTTATTATTGGAATATAGCATTGATGACGGTGTAATTTGGAGTGAAATCGCAAGCGGCGAGGCTAATGATGGAACTTATTCCTGGACAGTTGATTCCGGAGCAGAAGGCGAGAGTGTTTTGGTTAGGATAACCGATAGTGATAGGATTGAGGCTCAGGATTCCTCCGATGCTTTTACGGTTTTAGGCAGTGCTACAATCATAGTTGACCAACCTAATGGCGGCGAGGAACTTACTATTGGAACTTCTTATAATATTACCTGGAGTAGTTATGGGCAAAAGCTAGAAAGCGGCGGCAGCGACTATGATTTGATTAATATTTATTATTCCAGCGATAACGGAGAAAATTGGACCATAGCCGGTTACCATCTCTCTAATACCGGAACTTACTCCTGGACCGTACCCGATGATGAAAGTAGTGAGGTATTAGTTAAGGTAATCGATGAAAATGATGAGGATGTAGTAGATACTTCCGATTCAGTATTAAGTATCGTTCCTCCGACAATAACAATTGAATTGCCAAACGGCGGAGAGGCTTGGTATTCAACCGGAAGTTATGATATTACCTGGAGCAGTGTCGGCAGTATTAGCGATAATTTAACCTTAGAGTATTCTTCTAATAACGGCATCAGTTGGAATACTATTGCAACCGGAGAATCAGATGACGGCTCCTATACCTGGACAGTTGCCGATGCCGATAGCAGCGAAGTATTAATTAGGATTACCGATGCCGATAGGCCGGTAGTCTCTGATGTTTCGGATACGACTTTTATTATAATGCCGCCAACTATTACTATTAGTTCACCAAACGGCGGTGAGGAATTTGCGGTGGGAACCAGTAATGTTATTACCTGGTCTTCGACTGGCTATAGCCAGGGAGCAATCAGGGATAATTTGACAATTCAATTTTCAAGTAATAACGGGGCAAGCTGGAATGATATTGTAACCGGTCAGACTAATGATGGAGAGTATGAGTGGACAGTGCCTGATGATGTTTCAAGTACTTGTTTAGTAAAAGTTTTTGATGCCTCAAGAACCGCAACCAGTGATACCTCTGATACCAACTTTTCGATAACCTTACCTTATATTAATGTAGCCGCACCAAATGGCGGGGAACAATGGCCGATTGGAACTGAGAAAGAAATTACCTGGACCTCAGTTGGTGCAATAAGTAATAATTTAACCTTAGAGTACTCAACTGATAATTTTGTTACTTCAAGCACTATTGCAACCGGTGAGTCAGATGATGGCTCCTATACTTGGACCGTGCCGGATGATTATGCAGCAACCGTTAAAGTGAAGATAACCGACGGCGACAGAACCGCAATTAATGATACTTCAGATGCAGTATTCTCAATAGTTAATCCATCACTTCAAGTTACCGCGCCAAATGGAGGAGAGCTTTGGACAGTCGGTGATACCGAAAATATTACTTGGAATAATATTGGTGCCGTAGGCAGCGATCTAAAGATAGAATATTCAAAAGATAATTTTGTAAGTGATATCAATGTAATAGAAGCAACTACCGCTGAGAACAACGGAACTTATGAGTGGACAGTGCCTGATGATGTTTCAGCCAGTGTGAGGGTTAGGATAACCGATAATACCCGGGCCGGAGTTTGGGATAAATCAGATGCAGATTGCTCGATTTTACCTACCCCTGAGATAAGCGTTTTAGCGCCAAACGGCGGTGAAGAGTGGATTTATGGAACCGAACAGGAGATTACCTGGGAAGATAACGGCGGTATAGTATCTAATAATTTAACTCTAGAATACTCTTCTGATGGCGGAAGTACTTGGAATGAGATAGCAACCGGGGTAGCCAATAGCGGCCTTTATTACTGGACTATACCCGATAGCGTAAGTTTAACTTGCATGGTAAGAATAACCGATGCCGCACGGCCTACCACTACTGATACTTCAGATGAAACCTTTACAATTACTGACCCGGTAATTACAATTACTTCACCCGCCGGCGGTGAATATTGGGCTATCGGTGATGAGGCACCGGTTACTTGGGAGAGTGCCGGTACAGTTTCGAATAATTTAGTTTTAGAATATTCACCCGATGGAGGCTCAACTTATTATCTTATAGCAGCCGGTGAAGCAAATGATGGTTCTTATACTTGGACCGTGCCGGATAATATAACCTCAAATGCTTATTTTAGAATATCTGATGGTGATAGGGCAGCAACAGTCGGTGTTTCAGGGTCAGCCTTTAGTATCATTGCGATACCAAGGATTATAATCACCGCACCAGACGGCGGCGAAGAATATGTATTAGGTGATGAAGTTACGGTTACCTGGGACACCCAAGGCTTATCGATTTCCGATAACCTGGTTTTTGAAATCTCAAATGATAACTTCGTTAATTCAAGACAGATAATTGCAACCGGCGAAGAAAACGATGGAACTTATAATTGGGTATTGACCGGTTCAACCGTAACCGGTAAGACTTTAAAGCTGCGAATAACCGATGGAAACAGGTCTGAGATAGTTGATATGAGCGACGGATATTTCAGGATAAGGGGTGGTTTTACCCTTACTTCACCAAACGGCGGCGAAGCTTGGGTAGCTCAATCTTCTCAAACCCTTTCCTGGCAGACCCGGGGAACTATCGCCAGAGTAAAGTTAGAATATACTACCGATGACGGTACCATTTGGAATTTGATTACCGGTTCAACACCTAATTTAGATTCATATACCTGGGTTCTCCCTGATACCATTGCCGAAACAGTAAAGGTGAGAGTATCTGATCCTGATGACCCAACAGTATATGATGTAAGTGATGCTTCATTTAATATAGTTTATAAGACCGTCCAATTTAAGGTCTTAGATTATGATACCCTGCAGCATCTACAAGACTTAACGGTTAATGAGCCTTCAACTGGCTGGGAGGCATCGGCTCAGAATTCACCGATAAGCAGAAGCGAGGCTTATCCTTACGGAACCTATACTACATTCTTTACTAAGACCAACTATATTGACAATAGTGTAACCTGGACACCGCCTAAGACCGGCACCTCACCTTATGTTATAACTTGTTACCTTGAGAACCAAGCTTCGGCTCAAGTTACCTGGGAGACTATTCTTACTTATAGTTTTTCACCGGCTAACGATGCTTTGACTGCTATCGGTTCATTGCAAAGAAAAGGTAAATTAGTTGGAACCCGGCCCGAAGAGAGAGCAGATATGGGTGCAGCTACTTTAGTTATTTATGAACCCGGTGGTACAGTTGTCAGAAATACTTTGACTGCTATCACGCCAAGTTCAACCGGTATGTATAATTTTACCTTAGCCGATACCGGGTTTGAATCAGGTTATGTATATCCAGCGACTTTAACCATAATTTATCGTGAGCGAGAATATATCTCCTCAGCCAATATTGATGTTGGTTCGGAAATTTTACAATATGAATTTTTTACCGAAACCGCTACTAACTTGGCAGCTTCGGTTTCAAAGATTGAACTTGCAGTTGCCGGCGGCACCTCAGAGCTTAAAGAATCTATCAAAAGTACCGAGTCAGCAGTCAAATCAAGTGTTGAAACTACTAAAAGGGTTTTAAAGCAACATACTTCACAGATTTTAAGTGCTACCGAAGAAGCTTTACCGAAAAAGATTACTGAGACCCAAGAACAAGTCGAGACTTTTATGAAGTCAAAAATTCTTAACCGGGAAAGCACAGTTAAAAGCGGCAATGAATTAACCCTGCGTTATAGGACTTATAGCGGTTTAACACCAGTAGTTGATATCTATGATGCCAGTAATAGTCAAAAGGTAGTTAAAGGTGCAATGACTGAGATGGGTACGACCGGTATCTATGAATATAATGTGAAATTTCTTTCTGGCTGGGGCAAGGGTGATTTCACAATTGTATGTTCTGAACCGGCAAAAGGTACCTTAGATGCTTTAACGATAAGTGTATTGGGTTCAGATATCGAAGACGTAGCCGGACAGGTCGCAGCAGTATTAGGTACCACTTCTTCGATTAGTGACTTAGAAGATGTAGCTGATACTTTAAATTCTCAATTTTCAATGCTTGAATCGGCCCTTGAGAATATGAGTGCTGATATTGCCTCTAAAGTGAGCTCGGCGGTTGAATCGGTTACCGGATTAGAAACTGTATATGATCAATTGGTTAATATCAGTAATAAGGTTAAGAGTTTAGGCGGGACTAAAGAGGTAAATCTTGAAAAGCTCTATGACGTGTCTCAAGAGGGCGCTCAGAATATAACTTATTTGAAAAATAAAACCCAGGAACTTAAAGCAGCTATGGAGTTAAATAAAAAGTTAATGCAAAATATTGCTGATCAGCCGGTAACTCAGACTTGGTTTGAATATAGGTAATTAAAAGTTAGAGAAAGTTTTAAAAATAATTAAGTATTATATTAATCCGTGGCAAATTCTAAATTTTCACTATTAAAATTTAAGTTTAAAAGGAGGAAAGATGCGTAAGCTTTTTCTGGGAGGTATTTTTTTATCATTTTTTTTGATTAATTGTTTTAGTGTTTTTGTTTATTCGCAAACCTCAACTATTGTTTTAAGAATAATAGTTGTTAATCCTTCCAAAGAAGATAGCCGGATAGTTCCGGTAAAAGCCTATTTGCCTAAAGAAGCCAAGCCGGAGGATGTAGTAAGCAGAGGGGACTTGGATATTGGTTATGATACTCAGCAAGGCAGCTATTATGTTTACGGAAGTTATGAATTGGCGCCATCTGAGGCCCTGGAAAGAGAAATAGAGATAAGAGATATTTGGACAATACCAAATGAAGAAATAATATCTTTACGGGCTGAAGCCGAAGAAGTCAATAATTTAATGAAGAACACCGAGCTCGCTGACAGAATAAGTTTTTTATATAATTCAATTGTTACTAAATTAGACCAGCTTGAACAAAGACAGGGTGTTCAAAGGCCCAATCCTGAAGACCACATTTCCCAATACCGGCATAATGAAAAATTATTAGAATCTATAAAAGCTGATCTGGCTTTAGCAAGAAGTATGCTTGATAAAGCAAAACCTTTTTCTACAGCTATGATCTGGAAAGTGATGCTATTTATTATTATTTTTTTAGGGTTACTGGGGGTAAGTTTTTACTTTTTATGGCAAAAACAAGTAAAAGTTATGGATGAAGGAATTCTTGAACCCGACGGTATGGACCAGCAAACCCAAGGTGAAAAACCTTCTAAAGAAGGCGAACAAAAGGAGGCCAAAAAAGATAAAGATCAGGACATCGAAGATATATTAAAAGGAGAGTAAAAGGTATTAATGTTTTTCAAAAATTATTATTCTTTAATAAATAGAGGATTTATAAAATCCTCTATTTTTTTGTGTTTGTTTTTAATGTTATCAACTAATGCTTTTTCTCAATTTAATATTAAAGAAGACCAGTGGCTTAAATATAAGAGCCGTCATTTCATAATTTATTATAATTCGCACATCCCGGAGGCTTATGTAAAAAAGGTAGCCGGTAAAGCCGAGAGTTACTATAAAAAAATATTGGAAACCTTAGGGTATCGGCGGTTTAATTTTTGGACTTGGGATAATAGATGCAAGATTTTCCTTTATTTCTCACAGGAACAATATTATAATGATACTGGTCAGCCAATATGGTCTGCAGGTGTAGTAAAGGTAAAAGAACGTAAAATTAGTACTCATATACATGGGGAAGATTTTTTGGATTCGGTGTTACCCCATGAGATGGGACACCTTATTTTTAGAGAATTTATCGGCCCTCAAAAAGATTTACCGTTATGGCTTGATGAAGGGGTTGCTTGCCAGCAAGAAAAAAAATATAAGGCCGAACGTTTACAAATTGCAAAAAGTTTAGTTAAGTCTAACCTTTACATACCTTTAGATAAACTAACTAGGATGAATGACCCTGAATCAATAGTTTTACCCAGCATTTTTTATTCAGAAGCAACCAGTATCGTGGATTTTTTGATAAAGAAATTCGGTAAAAATAAATTTTTAGAATTTTCCCGAAAGCTACGCGACCAAAAAAACTGGAAAAAATCTTTATTTGAGGTTTATAAGATAGATAGTTTATTACAGCTGAATCAAGCTTGGCGGCAATATTTACTTGATTAACTATGAAATTAGTGATTCTAAATCAAAAATTTACCCTATATCAGAACCAAGCTAAAGAAGTTATTCTTCCCGGTTACGATGGGGAGCTTTCGGTTTGGGATTTTCATCAAGCTTTTTTATACCGTTTAAAAAAAGGATATATTAAAATTGCCGAGACTGGTGATGATTCAAGATTAAAAAAAGTTTTTATTAGAGGCGGCTTAGCAAAAATGTTAAATAATAATTTAACGGTTTTAGTTCAAACACTTTAATCATGCAGAATTTTACCGTAGTATTGATTATGCTTTTAAGTACCATGGGGCCGGCAGCAGTAATTGGTTTAGTCGGCTATGCTGCGGTCAAAGCCGTAGGAAGGAATCCCTCGGCTGCCCCGAGAATTTTGCTTTCAATGATTATTGCTTTTGTATTTGCTGAGGCAATAGCGATTTTAGCTTTATTGATGGTATATAATTTATTTAAATAAGAAGAGAGGAAATTTGTTACAACTTATTATAATACAAGCAGTTACATTCATAATTCTACTGATAGTTTTACGCAGCCTTTTCCAGAAACAATTAGATGTTGCTCTTCGCCGGCTAAAAGTTCTCCACCAGCAAAATTTAGTTAAAGAAACTCAGCTTAAAGAAGAGATTGAAAAGGCCCGGGTGGAAAGGCTGGCTCAAGTAGATAAAGGGAAAGAGGAAGCTAAAAATATAGTTGAAACCGCAAAAAAGGAAGCTGACCGTCTTCATAACGGCGCTGAAAGTCAAGCTCGGGTACATGCTGAAGGTATAGTTCAAAAAGGAAAAGAAGAGGTTGAAAAAATACGGCGCAACCTTGATTCAGAGGTTGAAAGCCAGGCATTGGATTTGTCGGTTAAAATGATAAAGCATCTTTTTACCGCTAAAGGAAAAGAAGCTCTCCAACACCAATTTATCGAAGAAATTATTAAAGAGATAAGAGATATTGATGAAAGTAAATTTTCGGTAAAGGAAGAAAATGTTGTTGTTGAAAGCTCATACTCTCTAAAGCCGGAGGAGAAAGAAAAAATTCAAACTCTGTTGTCGGAAAAAATGGGGTTGAAAATTCAGTTAGAGGAGAATGTAAAGCCGGAGTTAATTTGTGGTTTAGTGATTCAAATCGGTGCTTTAATAATTGATGGTAGCTTGCAGAATAAATTAAAAAAAATAGTGCCTTATCTTAAGCGTTCATAGTGTTTATGCAGAATAATAATTCAGACAACATCAAAAATATTCCAACTTTAGAGATCAAAGAGGTCGGATTAGTCAAAGAAGTCAAACGTGGGATTGCAAAAGTAGGCGGCCTTCCTTCCTGTATTTACGGCCAGTTAGTTGAATTTAAAAATAAAATCAAAGGGATGATAATCGGTTTTAGCCCTGAGGAAACCCTGGTTATTATATTCGGTGAAGAAAGACATGTAAGTGTAGGCGATAGTGTGTCTACATATTCGGAGCTTTTTCATGTTCCGGTTGGAGAGAATTTTTTAGGCCGAATAATTGATAGTGTTTGTGAACCAATTGATGGCAAAGGCGATATTGTAGCCTCTGACCATTATCCGGTTTTTCGCGAAGCGCCCGGGGTTATGGCCCGGGAACCGGTAAGTGAACCGATGCTTACCGGTATAAAGATAATCGACCTTACTATTCCAATTGGAAAGGGCCAGCGTGAGTTGATAATCGGAGACCGCCAGACCGGTAAAACCTCAATCGGCCTTGATGCAATCATTAACCAAAAAGGTAAAGATACGGTATGTATTTATGCTTGGATTGGCGGAAGCTACGCTACATTTGAAAACTTTATGCATATTTTAAGAGAAAAGGAAGCTTTTTCTTATTTGGTTGCAATATGCGCTCCGGCTGCCGCTCCGGCTGCCGAGCAATACCTTTGCCCTTATACCGCTGCAGCTATTGGGGAGTACTTTATGCATAATGGACGCGATGTTTTGATTGTGTTAGATGATTTAACCAAACATGCTTGGGTTTATCGTCAGATGTCTTTATTGCTTGAAAGAGCCCCTGGTAGAGAAGCTTACCCCGGTGATATTTTCTTTTTACATTCGCAGTTAATGGAGCGGGCCGGACGGCTCAAAGCATCGTTAGGCGGCGGCAGTATGACTTTTTTGCCAATTGTTGAAACCTTACAAGGTGATATCACCGGTTATGTTCAGACTAATTTGATTTCAATGACCGATGGCCAGATTTATGTTAACACCAGTTTATTCCAAGAGGGCTTTAAGCCGGCAATCGATTTAGGTTTATCGGTTTCTCGTATTGGTAGTAAAGTTCAACCGCCGGCAATAAGAGAATTAAGTGCCGGGATGCGTTTAGAATATACTCAATATCGGGAGATGCTGCGTTTAACCAGGTTGCGTACCCGGCTTTCAGATGAGGCAGCAAAGCGTATGAATCGCGGTAAGACCTTAGAAGGTTTATTGATTCAGCCTAACTTTGAGCCAGCTTCATTAGCTGAAGGAATAGTAACCTTTTATGCTTTTAGAAGAAAGATATTAGAGGCTTTACCTTTGGAATTAGTCCAACGCTTTAAAGAAGAAATTATGCCTTATTTAAATCAAATGCACCCGGATTTAATTGATGAACTGGAATTAAGAGGGCAGCTAACTCAGGATACCAAAGCCCGGCTTGATAAGATATTTATCGAGTTTTTTAAGCAGCTTAAAGAAAAAAAAGATGAAGCTTAATAGTTAGTTTTATGATACCAGCAGCAAAATTAAAACAAAATCTTGATTTTAACAAAAGTTTAGGCGGGATTATCGAGGCTCTTAAAGTCGGAGCGTCTATCCAGCTTAGGCAATTTCAAGACAAAAAGCCCCTTAATGAAGAGTTTTTAGCTTCATTTAGGGAGTGTTTGGCGATGCTTAGGCATACCGGCCAAGTTAATCATATCTTCTTGAAAGGGCGTCAAAAATTGCCTAGATGTGTGGTTGGAATAACCTCCGATGAAGGTTTTCTGGGTGAACTTAATACTTTAATTGTTAATGCTTTGATTGATTTCCGCAAAAGTGAGAAAGACACCGTTATCGTTTTAGGGGAAAGAGGATCTGGTTATTTAGAAGATGTTGGAATACCTCATGTTGCCCGTAAGGGGATATCCGGTGAATACGGCTTAAAAGAAATCCAGAATTTAAAAAATCATCTGATTAACGAATATCGAAAAGGAAAATTTTCCGAAGTTTTGGTTATTTATCCCAAGTTTATTTCGGTTACAACCCAAACTATAGATAATATAAGGCTCCTGCCTTGTGAGTTTAAGTTAAACAATAAAGAGGCCCAAGGCCAGAGCCAAACTAACGAAGAAGAGCTATCTTTTTTATTTGAAGATATTATGGTAATGCCTAATACCTATCGAGTCATTGAAGGTTTGGTGGATTTATGGATAGGCTATGTATTGTCACATGTTTTTTATTCAAGTAAACTATCGGAATTATCAGCCCGCTTAATGCATCTTGACGGCAGCGAACAGGAGCTAAGCCAGCGTAACCAAAAACTGAGCTTAGAGTATTTTCGGCATGTGCATATGTTAGCCGATAAAACTATCAGAGAAATTTCGGCTTCGCGGTTTTTGAGAAAAAAATAATAATTATAAGGGAATAGATTTATGAAACCAAAAGGTAAAGTTGTGTCAGTTTATGGACCGGTAGTTGATGTTCAATTTCCTAAAGATCAACTCCCCCCGGGTATTTATGAAGTATTAGATACAAAAACCTATTACGAAAAAGAAATCGTGTTAGAAGTAATCGAACATCGGGAAAATAATGTTTGCCGTTGCATTGCACTTGGCCCGACCTATGGCCTTCAAAGAAATGCTTTGGTTATTGGCCAGGGCCATGTTTTGCATGTTCCCAAGGCTGATAAGGTATTCGGGAGGGTAGTTAACGTAATGGGAAAACCGATAGATGAAAAAGGAGAAATCGAAGTTGATGAATCTTCCAAAATTCCGATAAGAAAATCACATTCACTTGAAGAGATAAACCTAGAAGATAGAAGCGGTTCAGGATTTCAAATATTAGAGACTGGCATTAAGATGTTTGATTTATTATTTCCGCTGGCTAAGGGAACCAAGACCGGGATCCTGGGAGGGGCAGCTTGCGGCAAGACAGTAATGATTTTAGAATTTATCCACAATGTTATTACTAAACATAAAGGCGTATGTGTTTTTGCCGGTATCGGAGAACGTGTTAGGGAGGGTAATGAACTTTATTATGAATTTGAGAGAACCGATTTATTGAAGCGTTCAATTTTGGTATTTGGACAGATGAATGAGTCTCCAGGCGCTCGTTTTGAAGTTGCTCAGACCAGCATTGCTTTAGCTGAATCTTTACAGTTAAATAACCAGGATGTCTTGTTTTTTGTAGATAATGTATTTCGTTTTGCCCAGGCTGGAAGTGAATTGTCAGCTTTGTTGGGAAGAATACCTTCGGAAACTGGTTATCAGCCGACCTTAACTAGTGAGATAAGTGAATTTCACGAGCGGATACGTTCAAGAAAAAATTCAAGTATTACTTCGGTTGAAGCGGTATATGTCCCGGCCGATGATTTGACTGATCCGGCAGTTGTTTCGATTTTTGCTCATCTTAATTCAATCATCGTATTATCAAGGGCCCATGTCCAAAAAGGCCTTTATCCGGCAGTTGATCCGCTGCAGTCATCTTCAGGCTTTATGAGCCCGGTGGTATTAGGTAAACGCCATTTTAATATTGCTCAAGGGGTGCTGCGCCATTTTAAAGAATATGAAGAATTAGAAAGAATAGTTTCAATTATCGGTAAGGAAGAATTATCTAAGCACGAGCGAATAATTTTTGACCGGGCCCGTAAATTGCAGTTTTTTTTAACCCAGCCTTTTTTTACAGCTGAGATGTATACCGGTAAAAAAGGAAGCTATGTAACTCTCCAACAAACCCTTAATGGTTGTGATAGAATAATTTCCGGAAGGGTGGATAATATCGAAGAAGATAAATTTTATATGATCGGGCCTATAGATGATATCTTAGCTTAGTGATATAATATTACCAGGTGAAAGTTAAATATGGCAAAATTAGGTGAAATATTAATTAAGAAAGGAATAGTTTCCCCTCAGGAAGTAGAGCTTGCTTTGAAGGAAGGTAAAAGGACCGGAGAGGTCTTGGGCAAGGTATTAATCCGTATGGGCCTCATAACCGAACAGCAATTACTGGAAGCCCTGGGTAGTGAGATGGATTTACAATTTATACCTTCTTTAAAGAATGCCGAAATTTCAGAGAAAGCGATAAAAGGGGTTCCGGCTAAGTTAGTTTGGCATTATAAATTCATGCCGCTTGATTTAAAAGGTAAAACACTAACAATAGCGGTTTCAGATCCTTTAGCGGTTTGGGCCTTAGAAGACCTAAAATTGCAACTTGGTTATGATGTTGAGCGAATATTAAGTACTGAGGAGGAGATATTATCGGCAATCCGCCAGCATTACGGTTTAGGAGCAGCAACGGTTGAAGAAATTTTAAAAGATCAAGGTAAGGATGATCAAAAAACCGAATCGGTCACCGATCATCAGGGAGAGGTTGAAGATTTAGAAAAATCTGCCCAGGATGCATCGGTAGTAAGGTTGGTAAATCAAATTTTATCGGAAGCAATATCTTCAAGGGCAACCGATATCCATATTGAGCCTTACCGTAATAAAGTAAGGGTGAGGTCGCGTATCGACGGGGTTCTGTATGATATTAGGGTCCCGGAAGAAATAAAATACCTTCAACAAGCTATAGTTTCAAGAATTAAGATAATAGCTAACCTTGATGTAGTGGAGAAACGTTTGCCCCAAGATGGAAGGGCAATAGTAAGAATACAAAATAAGCAGATTGATTTAAGAGTTTCGGTCATTCCTTCTTTATATGGAGAAAATGTAGTTATTCGAATTTTACCGATGCATCTTCTCTTTAGAATAGAAGACCTGGGATTTCTACCCGAAGATCTAAAAAAAATGCAAGAACTTATGCATCGGCCTCACGGGATAGTTTTTCTTACCGGGCCCACCGGTTCAGGTAAAACCACTACCCTTTATGCAGCTTTATCAAATTTAAATAAAGAGAGCGTTAAGATAATAACTTTAGAGGATCCTATCGAATATGAATTAGAAGGAATAACTCAAATCCAAATTAAACCCGAAATTGGTTTTACCTTTGCCAGTGCCTTAAGAAGTGTTTTAAGGCATGACCCTGATATTATGATGGTTGGGGAGGTCCGGGATTATGAGACTGCTGAGTTAGCAATCAGAACTTCTTTAACCGGCCACCTTATGTTCTCAACCTTGCATACTAATAATGCCCCTAGCGGCGTCACCCGTCTTATCGATATTGGAGTCGAACCATATTTGGTAGCCTCATCGGTAAATGCTTTTATCTCACAACGTTTGGTAAGAGTTATTTGCCAACATTGCAAAGAAGAGGTAGTCGATAAAAGTATGTTGCCGGAATTTCTAAAAGATATAAAAGTTTATCGAGGTAAAGGGTGTCAGGAGTGCGGGTTTATCGGCTACAAAGGCCGGATAGCAATATATGAGTTTTTAATTGTAACCGATGAATTACGGGAACTAATAGTAAATCGGGCTTCTGCCGGCCAGATAAGAAAGAAAGCCAAAGAACTTGGATTTAAGAGCCTTTTTGATGCCGGATTGCAAAAGGTAAAAGAAGGCCTCACCACGCCTCAAGAAGTAATGCGGGTAGTGGAAATTTAAATTTAATGATAGAATTTAAGTATAAAGCTAAAAAAAAATCAGGAGAGTTAACTGAGGGGACTCTTTTTGCTAATAATCAAATTGAAGCAGTAAACCGCCTAGCCGAACTTAATTTATTTCCAATCGAAATCGAAAAAACCGAATCCGCACCATCTAAAGACCAAACAAATAAAAAATCCCAATTTTCTAAAGAGATCGATTTTAAGTCTTTCGTCCGGAAATTAGGTAAAAATAAAATATCTTCAAAGGAATTATTGGTTTTTACACAAAAATTAGCAACCTTAAGTAGGGCTAAGATGGAACTTTTACCAAGCCTTAAAATTTTATACAACCAGCTTGATGACCCTCATTTTAAAGAGATCATTTTGAAAGTTTATAATGAAGTCAAAAATGGCCAGGCTTTTTCAAAAGCGCTTAGCAAATTTTCCCAAGTCTTTCCTTATTTTTATATCAGCCTTATTAAAGCCGGAGAAGCCAGCGGCAACATGGCTCATGCACTCGGCCAGCTTACCGATTTTATGCAAACCAAAGAAGGCTTGAAAAATAAAGTAATAGGAGCGCTTATTTATCCCAGTATACTTGTTTGCGTAGGCATTGTGAGTATTTTTGTTATTTTAAATTTTGTTATTCCAAAACTTGAAGGTATTTTTGCAGAATTGGGGGCAGATATTCCATTGGTAACAAAAATTATTTTAAAGATAAGTGAGTTCAGTTCTAAGAATTGGCAATGGGTTGTTTTAATAATAAGTGCTATTGTTTTAATATTAGTTAAAAAGGCCAACAAGCTGTTTGGTAACTTTTCCCGGCGCCTAGGTACGCATATTCCGGTAGTTAACCGGTTATTAAAAAACCAAGAGTTAGCGAGTTTTTCACGGTCTTTAAGCCTTTTGATCCGAAGCGGGGTCAGCCCGTTAGAATCTATCGAAATATCGAGCTTAAGTATTGATAATAAAAATGTGCAGGATGAGTTAAAAAAAGTTGCTGATAAAATAAAAAATGGTAAGTCAATTTCCCAAAGCATGAAAGGGTTTAAAAACTTACCGGATTTTTTCATACAGATGATAGCTATTGGAGAAGAATCCGGCCGGCTGGATGAGGTGTTGGAAGAAGTTTCCATATCTTACACTCAACAGATAGATTCCGATATCGCAATTATAACCTCGGTGCTTGAGCCGGTTTTGATTTTGGTTTTAGGTCTAATATTAGGAGCAATAGTGGTGTCGATTTTATTGCCGATTTTTCAGGTTACCCAGATGGTGCAATGAAGATTCCAGCCAATATTTAAAATAAATATTTTATGAAAGAAACTGCTGTTATAGAAATTGGAAAAAATAATATTAAAATAGCTGCAGCTCGTTTTTCTTTAAAGAGGTCTTTGCAGAAATTTTTCTGTGTTGCCAAGGATATTTCTTTTTTAGATGAAGCCGGTATTACTAAGCTAATAACCGACATTTTTTCGTCTCTTAAGATAAAACCTAAGTATCTGTCTTTATCAATCCCCAGGGAATTGGTCACGATTAGAAATATTTCCCTGCCTTCCCAAGATTATAAGGAAATTAGTAAAATGGTTGATTTGCACTTAGTAAGAGTAGTTCCTTATAAAAAAGAAGATATAATTTATAGTTTTGCAGTTACTGATACAAATGAGGAAGGGTCGGCTAAAATTTTATTATCGATAGTCCAAAAAAGCGTTTTAAGTAAACACCTTAAAATATTAAGCGGTGCCGGGCTTTTTGCCGATAAGATTTATTTAAGCTCTTATGGGGTGAGGGAGTGGATGCTTTCTCAATGCAGGAGTGAAATGGAGGAAGATACGGTATATTTGGGGTTGGATATTGATAGTCAAAGCAGTGATTTTATTGCTTTTTCAAAAGAACACCTTTTATTCACCAGGAGCATAGTCTTAGGAGCCGCCCAATTAAGCGAGCAAGAGTCGGTAAGAAAATTGATAAAAGAAGTTAAGAATTCTTTAGTTTTTTTCCGGTCCGAATATGAATATAAAAAACCTCAAAAAATGGTTATCTCAGGTGCCTTAGAGCAGCTGAAAGGCTTAGAAGATGCTTTGATGCGGGAATTGGAGATTCCGGTTTTGCCGTTATCGATAGTCCCTTCAATTGAGCGTTTTCCTTATAAAGATATAAATATTCCCGATAGCGTTTCGGCTACCGCGGTTAAAGAATTCTTAATGGATAATTCAAAACGGGTCTCTTTTATTGTGCCGGAAACTCAAGTACGCAAAGCTTTAAAAGAGAAAGTAAAAGATTTAATCGCTACCGGAAGCTATTTGATCGCTATCTTTTTTGTGATCTCAGCCTTATTTTTAGGCCGAATACATAATCGTCAAACTTATCTTAATACACTTAACAATAAATTAGAAGAAATAAAAGATGATATTGGTAATTTGATGGGTCAATCTAAGAGAATCGAGGTTACCGATAGAATCTTGAAAGACCGCAAAACACCGCTGGTATTTTTTCAGGAATTATACCCTTTGGTGCCTTCATCGGTAGCAGTTACTAATTTAAGCATTCAGGAAGATAATAATATAGTTTTGCGTGGAGAGGCCTTGCGTTTATCCGATGTTTTTGCTTTTATAAATATTTTAGAAGATAATAAATATTTTAAAGGTGTTGAGGCCCGGTATACCCGAAAGAAAAAGACTAAAGATGGAGAGCTGACCGATTTCGAATTAGCATTTTTATTCGGATTTAATGAAAAATAAAAATTATGATTAAGTTGTTATCAAAACAGAAAAATATTGCTTTTATTGTTGGAGGAATCATAATTACTCTATTATTTGTTAATTTTGTAATTAAACCTTTAGTTGAAAAAATTGCCACCCTTTCGAAACAGATTAAGTTAGCTCAGGCCCAACTAAAGGAAGGTTTAAATATCCAGTCTCAAAAAGATACTATTTTAGAAGCCTATAATCGTTATCAAGTATATCTTAAACAAGAGAATTTATCGGAGAGAGAAATCGTCGGTAATTTTTTAGAAGAATTAGAAAAAATTGCTCAGCAATCGCGCCTTTCGGTTCTTAGCTTAAGCCCTTCGGATGCAGAAAGCCAAAATGATATCCAAATATATAATGCTGATTTTAGAGCCGAAGGCAAGATGACTCAATTGCTGGATTTTTTTAATCGAGTGCAAAAAAGCCGCTTGCTTATCGATATAAAGAGGCTGACTATGGCCCCCAAAGATAAAAACGCTATCGTTTTAAAGTTAGATGCTAAAATAAGCATGACCATACCTTAAAATTTTCTATGATAACAAAAAGCCAAAAAGCAATGTCTTTGATTGAACTTATGGTTACGGTTGCGATACTTTCGATAGGGATAATTGGAGTAGCCCGGTCTTTTTTAGTAGTCACTAACGCTTTAAGTTATACTCAAAATAAAATTTTAGCTTTAGAATTCTTAGATTCTAAGATTGGGCAAGTGCGCCAAGAGGTACTAAACCAGAGCAGTTATGAAGATATTGATACCTCAGGAGAGGTAAGATTAAACAATAAAGATTTTTCTTGGAAAATAAGTATATCGTCTCTTGGAATTGGGGAAGCAGCCGAAGAAGCCCAGAATATAAAAGAGCTAAGCGCAAGAGCCGTCTGGAAAGAAAGCAATAGAAAAAGAGACCAAATTATAAAGACCTATTTAAAAATTAAAGATGAAACTGAATAAATCATTTACTTTAGTTGAGATTCTCATCGTGGTTTGTATTTTTGCTATTATTGCCGGTTCTTTAGGAATGACTTTATTTTCAGCTTTAAAACTTTGGCAAAGAGCCCAGGCCGCCGGTTTTATTCAAACTAATATTTTACTTAGTTTTGAGTCTTTTTCACATAACCTCAGGCAGGCAGTTCTTTTTCCGGAATTTGATTTTTTAGGTAAAAAAGACAAGGTAGAATTTATGACTATAATTAACGATGAAATCTATAAAATAGAGTATAAATTTTCGGTTAGTGACCTATTTAGTTCAAAAAAAACCAAGTATCAAGACCTAATTGAGGAAAAAGATAATCAATACTCAGAGAATGAGCTTTTTAAAGCCGACTCACTAGTATTGTCTTATTTAGTCTTTGACGATAAAGAGTTAGAGTATCAATGGCGGGATTCTTTTGAACAAGAAGGGAAAGTCCCTCTTGCCGTTAAAATAGCAGTTGAAGAAGGAGAGAGAAGTTTTGAGAAGATTGTTTTTGTCCCGATACACAAAAACCAATTATAAAGCAAGCATTTTAATAATATCTTTATGGATGCTGGTTATATTTTCGATATTTGCCGTTGGTCTTTATCGAATAGTAAGTGCTCAAATAAGGCTAACTAAGGAGTTAGAATCTTCTGCCCTTTCGCACCAGGCGGTATATGGTTTTATTGAATATATTCAGGCAAGCCTTAAAGGCCAAGAAATTCTTTATCATAGCCTTTATGGTTTAAGAAGCATCAAAGATACAGAAATTGGACAAATAAAGCTAACTTATAATTTTATTGACCAGGAGAGCAAGATCAATATAAATTTAATGCCTTCACGTATTATAAAAGCCCTTCCCGGGGTTGATGAAGAACTTGGTAATGCTATTTTTCAATCCGAACTTAAACCTTTTACCACAATTGAGGAGTTAGCTTTGGTTGAAGGGATGGATGAGGATATTCTTTCTAATTTAAGCCAATTTATCACGGTAAATAGCAGTGGAGCAGTTAATATAAATACTGCTTCAGCTCAAGCTTTAGGGGCTTTGGGTTTAGATAGTGGTTTGGTTAAGCTTATAATAAATTACCGAAAAGGCCCGGATAGGCAAGAGGCGACACCAGATGACGGGATTTTTCAAAATCGCGGAGAAATCCTAAAAACCTTACGTGATTATACTGGATTGTTCTTAGATCAACAGCAGCAATTAATCCAAGCATTGAATTATTTAGAGGTAAAGTCAGAAAATTTTGCAATTGATATTGATACTGAATTTCTAGGGAAAAAAAGAAATCGATATGTTATAATAATAA
>CAZGLF010000018.1:0-19927 GCA_964526615.1 uncultured Planctomycetia bacterium | reverse complement strand
ATAATGGTGGGGACGGTTCCTTGGTTCGCAACGTCTTTATGGGTAATAAGTTATAACATCAATAATACCAAACTTGTTTTAAAAGAATACTTTTGTATTCATAAACCATTGGTGGATAGTAAGTAAGATAGCTAGGAACCGTCCCTACGGAATTTTTGAACATCTAATATTCCAATGAAATATAAAAACGCTTTATTTTTAAATCCTTACCCAGAGCACAGTTCTAATAATACAATGCGGCTTTTCCCGCCAACCGGTTTGGAATATGTAGCTACAGCTGCAAATGATTGTATTGAGAATGTGATTCTTCTCGATTTACGATATGAAAAAGAACTCTCTGACTATAAAAATCTTAATAGTTTTATAAAAACAAATAAGATTGATGTAATTTGTGTAAGCATTAGTTGGGAAAGGGATTTTGAGAAAGTATGCCAATTTATAAGCAATATGCTCGAAGATATTCCATTAGTTGTGGGTGGATATAAGGCTACTGAAAAAGTAGAAGAATTATTCAACAGCTGTCCAAATATAGATATAATTGTAAGAGGCGAAGGTGAGGAAACTATTCAAGATATATTAAAAGATAAGCCTTATCAAGATATCTTAGGTATATCTTATAGAAAAGACGGGCAAATAATCCACAATTCTAATCGAAAACTGCCGGATGTAAATAGAATTGCTTGGCCTAACCGAAGCTTGCGCCACAATAAATATCATTTAACCTTAAATGGGATTGATGTCAAAAATATAACCTTAGATACTATTTTAACTTCCAGAGGCTGTCCATTTAACTGTAAATTCTGCACTTTTAAACTGAATCCCTTGGGCCAGAAAAGAAATTATGCACCCCGCAGTGTTGAATCAGTAATTCAGGAGATCGAAGCAATTGATTCAAATATCATAATGATCAGCGATGATAATTTCTGTACCGATAAAATAAGGGCAGAAAAAATATGTGATCTAATAATTGAGCGTAAGATAAAGAAAAGATTTATTGCCCAGGTGCGGATTGATATTGCTGATAACCCTAGATTACTGGAGAAGATGGTTCAAGCTGGTTTTAAAGTGCTTTTAATTGGGATTGAGTCACCTCACGACTGGATATTAAAACAGTTAGATAAAGGATTTAACTCTAATAAAATAAGAGAAGCATTTTCTGTGTTGAAAAAATACCCAATATTTTATAATGGTTATTTTATCTATGGCAATATAGATGAAAGTGAAGAAGAAATGCTTTACATTGCTCAATTTGCTAAAGAGATTGGTGTGGATATAATTGCATTTCATAAATTGAGAATAGAAAAATTTTCACCGCTTAAAGAAGTAATAATGAATAAAACAGGGTATCATATGACCGACAAAGGTGTTCTTTATTCTGATAAATATGATTATGACACGCTTAAGAAAATTAGCCGTAAAATAAAATTTTCTTTTTATACCCCTTCAAGGTATTTTAAAATATTTAAAAGATTATTTTTTGAAGTTAAGTTTTTTACTTTTGCAGAAATCTTAGCTGTATTTTCTATATTGCCTTTGGTAATTAAATCATTAATCGCAAGAGAATTTGAAAAAGGGCGGGCCAAGGATACCTTTAAACGCACGTTCATAAGTAATGCTAATTAAAGTATATTTTTTGAAAACCTTGAAATATATTTTATCTTGTACTTTCTAAAATAATTTAATCAACAACCCCAGTTTAAATAAAAATAAAAGATAGTCAAAATTTAGTAAATCAATGATACAAAGAGATTTATTGAAAGAGGCTGTCGCTTTTCTAGATAGGCAAAAACATATTGCCGTTGCTGCAACCGGGAAAGATAACCTTCCTCATGCTTCGATTTATCCGGGACACATCCCAGCTAAAAAAAGTAAGCTGGGCAAGCACTTTTTTAGTGAAATATCGTTTTTGTAAAAAACACTTACATCGTTATATAGTTTTAGGTATAATAAATTTTGGTGAAATAGGCGAAAAAAAGTAAAACAGGCTTTCTTAATTCAGAAGGTATGTGTCCCGCTAAAAAAGTAATGAAGAAAAACTTGTACCGAATTATTTTCTCAATCTTTTGCCTTGCAATATTTTTGCCTCTACTCTTTGCCCAGCCTATCATCCTCAGCGGAAAACAGACCAAGCACGGGCAGCGGTTTAGCGCAAAGTTAGAATCAGAACCGGTTGAGCTGCTTTCTAGGGCTGAAATTACCAAGGTTATTGGGAGTAAAGCTGGTTTTTGGATCAGTAAAAAAACCGGTTACTCAACCGAGGTGGTATATAAGTTCCGCAACCCCTATGAAGCGATCGGAAAAACATTGGAAGAAGGGACTTATGTTGCTTACCCTATTTTACCTTCCGGAGAGCAGGAGGCAATAGTTGCTATAAATTTAGAATTACAAAGAGCCAGAAAAAATAACACTTCCCAGGATTCAGCCATTATCAGATATCAAGAAGTTATGGATAAATATTTTAACAAGATCCCTGATTCTTCCGGCTTGCAAAAAGAAAGACTTTGCAAATCTGCAATAAGAGGATTTCAAGAGGTAGTTGAAGGGTATCAAAGAAAAGGGGCCCAAATTACCCAGATGCTCGCGCTTTATAACCAGGCTCAGTGCTATCGAGTTTTGGGAGATAGAGAAAATTATCAATATTATCTTATTGAAGCTCTACACTATATAGGAGATTATCAGGATTTTGATCAAAGCTCTTTAGGGTTTTTAAACTCTTTAAATGAGCAAATAATAGTTGAGTTAAAGAAATTATGAAGGGCAAGAGATACATTTTATTCTTTTTATTGTTTTATTTGTTGATGCCTTCTTTTTGTTATTCAAAAACTATTGGTTTATTTGTCGGCACTGCCCGTTATGATAAAGGTATAAGTAACTTACCGCCTTGTGCAGATGATGCCCGGGATATGAGCAGGGCAATGCAAGAGCAAGGCGTGGTAGATGAGGTAGGATATAAACTTGAGACTTACGGACGCGATTATTTACGCGGGCACAATAAAAAATCTGACATAAGGTCTGCGATGGTAAATGACCTCCCCCGACAAGGTGAAGAGTCTGATACTTTGATTCTTTATTTTTCCGGCCACGGCACCAAAAAGGGAGTTGTGACCTCAGATGGACAAATAATTACTGCTTCGGAATTGAGCCAGTGGATTTCAAAGTCATCGGCTCAAAGGGTGCTCCTTGTTCAAGATACTTGTTTTTCGGGAAATTTTAAATTAGATGTTCCCGGTAAAACAATTTGCCAAATAGCCTCATCAAGCCCGCCGATGGTATCATTTGTTTCGGCGTTTAAATCGGCTTCGGGCCATGAAAATTCAGTATTTACCAAGTATTTTGTTGAGGCTTTAAGGCCTGAGAATTCCGATACCGATGGTGACGGCAATATCAGAGCCGGTGAAATATTAAAGTACGTGAAGAAAAGAATGCTTTTTGATGAGACCGTTAAGATGCAGGAACTGGATGAAACCGATAAATATGCTAGTCAATTTAAATCAATTGTGGCGGCAAAAGAAGCCATGGATGAAAATTATAATAATTACCAGCAAGCAAAGGCCCAAGGCAATAAAGAAAAAATGGATTTGTATGCAAAAAAATACTGGATTGCTAAACGTGCTTATGACCTAAAATATGAAAAGATAGAAAGGCGTTGGCAAAGCCCGATAGTTATCGGAGATGAAGATTTTATTGTGGTAAGGAAAAAGATTGAAGGGCTTCACGTGAAAGCAATTTATATGGGAAATCCCGGTTGGATGTATAAAGGGAATTTAGATATCGTTATCGATAGTGAAACAAAACAAGCTAAGGTGTCGGTGGATATGAAAACAATAGAACAACATATTTTTGGAGGAACAAATACCCCTTATTATCGGTGGTATCGTTCTTCAGACTCCGGTTATGAAGTGAGGGCAAAAGAACTTAAAGACAACAATACCCAGCGCTTTGTAATAAGAAATGTTGGTTTTTCCGGCGGAACTGATAATTATGAACCTGATAACGGAGGTTGGGTTAGGTATCCTTTTGATGAAAAGCTAGGAGGTATTATGAGCCTAGTAATTGATTATGATAGAAAAATAGCTAAAGGGCATTGGTGGGGGTATGAGTTTCGGGGTAAATTAATTGACGAGGATAATCCTTGTGAGCTTAGCTGGGAAGAAATCCAAGCCCTGGATTGGCCGGATGAGACTAAAACCCCGGCTGAGTTAGAAAAGGAAAAGAAAGTAAAAGAAGAACTATTTAAAGATATCGGTGATATTTTGCGAGAAAGCAATCGCTAGGGTATTTATTGTTAATTTAACTTAATTAAATATTACCTTGTAATTTATCCAAATTTAACCTAAACTATTTCAATAAAGAGGTTTCTGAAATAATCAAGAATAATTAAGAGGAGATTTACATGGAAGGCTTGCAAGAGGCTTTAAAATTGCTGCATGGAAAATTTACAACCTGGCTGGAATCAATCGTGGTAATGCTGCCCAATTTTTTTATAGCTTTAATCGTATTAGTTGTAATTCACTACTTATCAAAAAAGCTTCAAAATGTAACCAAAAAGCTACTTAATAAATTCATTGACAATCAGGCTTTGGTAAATTTTTTAGGCGGGTTTACCCGGGTTGCTGTTGTTTTATTTGGAGCGTTAGTAGCAATTAAAATCCTTAACTTGGATGATGTTGTATTTTCGATATTAGCCGGAGTAGGGATTGCCGGTTTAGCGATTGGTTTTGCCTTTCAGGATATAGCAGCAAATTTTATTGCCGGGATGGCCCTGGTTTTTCGTAAGAATTACCCTTTTAGGGTTGGAGATATTATCGAGACCAATGAGCATATGGGGGCTGTAAAAGAAATATTTTTAAGAGATACCCTTATTCAAACTTTTCAAGGCCACACGGTTTTTATCCCCAACAAGCTGATTTTTGAAAACGCAGTAATCAATTATAGCCTTTTAGGAAGGCGGCGAATAGATTTAGGAGTTGGGATATCCTATGGAGATGATTTAGAAAAGGTGAGGGCTGTTACTATTGGGGCAGTTAAAGACTTGGATCAGCGGATAAAGGATCAAGACATTGAGTTATTTTATAGTGAATTCGGCAACAGCTCGATTAATTTTTATATTAGATTTTGGGTGCCCTTTGCTAAACAAACCGATTTCTTAAAAGCTCAAAGTGACGCGATTGTTGGGATTAAAAAAGCTTACGACAAAAATGATATTACAATACCTTTTCCGATTCGAACCCTTGATTTCGGGATAAAAGGCGGTACGCGGCTAGATGAGGTATTAAAAAAACAAAGTTAACTTTAATATTACTATGTTGTCGAAAATTATAAATTTTATAAAGTATGATATCTGGCGAATCCGGATTAAAGAACTAAACCGGACAAAATATTTTTTAATAAAATATTTACGGGTTATTCTTTTGGCTTTACGCAGGTTTGATGAGAATAAATGCCGCTTGCGTGCTTCAGCGCTCACCTTTTATACTCTTTTGTCGATAGTGCCTTTGGTTGCGATGGCTTTTGGAATCGCTAAAGGTTTTGGATTTGAGAGTATGCTGGAGCAGCAGCTTATGGAGAAATTTTCCGGACAACAGGAGGTGATGACCAAGGTCGTTGACTTTGCTCATTCCTTGCTGGCGAATACCCGCGGCGGCTTTATTGCCGGGGTTGGCGTGGTAATTTTATTCTGGACGGTAATAAAAGTCTTGGGCAATATCGAGAAATCTTTCAATGAAATTTGGGGCGTGAAAAAATCACGTTCCATTGGGCGTAAATTCACCGATTACTTATCGATTATGTTGATTTGCCCGATTTTGGTTATTGCATCAAGCAGCGCTACAGTGTTTTTAATTACCCAAATAAGTTCAATTGCCGATAAGGCCGATATTTTGGGTCCGCTGTATATGGTGATCTTGTCTCTTTTGAAAATATTGCCTTATTTTATAATTTGGATAGTCTTTAGTTTTATTTATATATTTATGCCAAATGGTAAGGTGAATTTTAAATCCGGGATATTGGCCGGGATATTGGCTGGGACCATTTATCAACTCGTGCAGTGGGTATATGTTAATTTTCAAGTTGGAGTTTCAAAGTTTAACGCCATCTACGGCAGCTTTGCTGCTTTGCCATTGTTTTTAATTTGGCTGCAAATCAGTTGGCTGGTGGTGCTTTTAGGGGCTGAAATTTCTTTTGCCCATCAAAATGTCGATACTTATGAATTTGAGCCCGATTGCCTTAATATAAGTTATTCATTTAAAAAGCTTCTTACTCTAAGAGTAGCTAATTTGCTGATAAATGATTTTTCAAAGTGTAAAACTCCCTTAAGTGCTGATCAGATTTCTCAAAAATTAGAGTTGCCGATTCGCCTGACTCGTCAGATACTTTTTGAATTAAATGCAAGCAGGCTGATATCAGAGGTGAAAACTCAAAACGACAGAGAATCTGCCTATCAGCCGGCCTGTGATATTAATCAGCTTACAATTAAAAAAGTTATCGATGTCTTAGAAAGTAGAGGTTCTGATAATATACCGGTTGCTCAAAGTAAAGAACTGGAAATTATTGTTAAAAAATTAAGTGCTTTTGATGATAAAATAAAAAATTCCTCAGAAAATATACTTTTAAAAGATATATGACCAAAACCGACCTTTTACCAATCTAATGAAAAAAAGATTACCCAAATCAAAAGGAAAAATCCATTTTAACCGGTTTAATATACCTTATCGGATATACGGGCAAGGAGATGATATTATTTGTTTAAACGGAGTTCAGCAATCCAGTGCAATGTGGCTTTCCTTTTTAAAGTATTTTGGCAGCGATTACCGGATAACTTTATTTGATTTTCCGCATCAAGGAAAGGCTGAGGTAAAAAAGGGCATTAACTCGGTTTCTTTAGATGAACAGGTAGATATTTTACATAAAGTGGTTGATGAATTAGAGATAAAAGCACCTACTATTTGCTCAGCTTCCTGGGGCGGGGTGGTTGCCCTGGCTTTTGCTTTAAAATTTCCCCAAGAGGTAAAACGGCTGATTTTGGCAAGTATCGGATTAAAACCGAATCAAAAGATGCGCTCGGCAATCTTAGAAGGAACAGCAATTGAAGATAGCCAACGCCAAAAGATGGCCGATGTTTTAATTAACAGTTTTGGTAACGGGTTGCCGGAGAGAGTTAAAAAGCAGATAATAACCCAATTTAAATCCATGTCCGAAGATAGGGTAAAAGCATTTTCTGAACACGGATTATCAGTATTATTTAAAGGTTCCCTGGAAAAAGTTTTACCGCTGTCAAAAATAAAAACCCCGATAACTATTATTTATGGTGCCGAGGATATGATAATCGATTATGAGGATGCCGATAAATTAGCTAAAAAATTACCTGATGCCCAGATAAAAGTAATCGATAAAGTTGGACATTTTCTGCATTTAGAAGATGAAAATATTTTAAAATTCTATGAGCAGATACTTGCTTCTTAGGTGTGCCTAAGGTATATTAATATAGTATGGTTTTTGGGTTTATAAAAAAAATATTGGGGTTAAAAAACAAACCAAAGAGAAAACGCAAAAAAGCAACAGCAATATCAAAACTTTCCAAGAAAAAAAACAAAAGAAAAAAAAGTACCAAAGTAAAACCTAAACCTAAAAAACCAGCCAAGAAAAAAGTTTCTTCAAAAAACAAAAAAACCCTTAAGAGAAAGAAATCTTCTAAAAAGAAGCCCTTAAAGAAAAAATCAAAAAAAGTTTCAGCTAAAAAAAGATCTTCGGTAAAGAAAAAGAAAACTAAGAAAAAAACTCCCAAAAGGCCGACTGCTAAAAAAACAAATGAAAAAGAAATTGCGGTGGTAACGCATTATTTTGGAAAAATCTCAGTTGCGGTCATAAAACTTAAAGCGGCCCTTACCGCCGGAGATAAAATCCGGATAAAAGGAGCCAATGATGATTTTACTCAATTGGTTAGCTCGATGCAGGTAGACCATAATGAGGTTCTAGTTGCTAAAAGGGGTCAGGAAGTAGGAATGAAGGTGCGCCAGAAGGCCCACCAAAACGATAAGGTTTATTTAATAAAGGAGTAGGCTATGCAAGGCAGAATAAGAGGTTTATTGATTGCAGGTTTAATAATTAGTGCAGTTTTTGTTTCGCATTTAGTGATTAGCTTAATCCAGGTATATGGAGCAAATAAGAATATCTGGTGGACCCCAAAATCGATGATGCTTTCATTCAAGGAGATAGAAGGTAAGCTTGAAATCTATATAAACGATAAGCCGTTTAAGCGTTACCTTGAAGAAGGCGGTTTGCTTATTAAAGATAATAGTGGTGATACTCATCAAATCGAAGCTAAAAATATCGGAATCAGATTGAATAATTGGCCCTCGATAAAATCGGTTTTTCTGGAACGGGTTGTTCGTAACGCCTTCGGTGCCGGGTTGGGCCTGGCCTTTTTGATTTCCGGCCTTTATTTGCATTTTTCTCTTAAAAAAAGAGAAAAATAACCCTTATTTTACTATTTTTGTCCAAAGTCCTTTAAAATAGCGGGATTTTAGAGTTTTCTTTGAAAAAAAGCTCTAATAAATGGTATACTTTAGCCAAAAGGAGTATGCCGATATTATGGAGAAAAAGCGGGTATTGATAATCGATGATGAGAAAGATTTCTGCTTTTTTCTCAAAGAGAACCTTTCTTTGATCGGGGATTATAAGGTTATGATTGCCAAAGGCGGCAATATGGGCTCAGCTTTGGCCCGTTGCCGTTGGAGAAAGCCCGATATAATTATCATGGATATAATGATGCCGGGAATAAACGGTATTGAGCTTTTAAGAAAACTAAAAAAAGACCGCCGGACTTCTAAAATTGCAGTCATCATGGTTAGTGCCCGGGAAGATTTGGAACTAGAGTTAAAAAAAGAAGGTTTAAACTATGATGCCTTTATCGCAAAGCCTATCGGAATCGAAAAATTACTCACTGAGATGGAGAAAGCCTTACAAAAGCACCAGTTGCAGGCATAAAAGACACCCTTCCTATATCAGTAATTTATTTTAATTAAACTTGATATGAAATTTATTAAATCTTATAATATTAGTTAAGATGTCGAGAAAACTTTTTTTTATTTTACAATTGGCAATTTTGGTTTTTATTGTCTTTATTAATTTTACATCTTTAGGTGCTAGCGGGGATATTGAAATAATTATAAATAATAAAAAATATAGTTTTGAGGTAGCTGCGACTCCGGCTCAAAGAAGCCAGGGTTTGATGTTTCGCAAGAAGTTGCCCCAAGACAGCGGTATGTTTTTTATTTTCCAAAAACCAAAACACCTTTCTTTTTATATGGAAAATACCCCGATTCCCCTTGATCTGGCTTTCATTGATGGTAATTTTAAAATTATCGGGATTGAGAGTATGAAGCCTTTTGACCATACCAGGATAGTTTCATCAAAAAAGGCCCAATATGCCTTAGAGGCCAATAGAGGTTTTTTTCAAAGGATTGGCTTAAGAGTAGGTGATATTATAGAGCCCCTGGGTATAAAGGAGTATTTAAAATGATAAGGCCTATTTTAATTAGTTTGTTTTGTAGTTTATTTTTTCTAAATTTATCAATTTACGGACGTAATTTACCCGAGGGGGTAAAAGCAACCAAAGAAGGGGCTAAAAAAGGTATGGAGATTATAAAGATAGATAATACCAGATATGAGGTGCCCGAAGGATTGGAGGTTTATGAGAAAAACGGAGTAATTACTTTTCAAGGCAAAAATGAATACATGTCGGAGAAGTTTGTGGATTTAAAAGAAGAAATTAAAGAGCTCAATAAAAAAAATCAAGCTTTTAGAAAAGAGGCCGAAGGCTTAGAAGCTAAAGTTGATAAGCTTAATGACCAAATAATAGAATTAAAAGAAAGACTTCAGAACAAAATCAGCAGCGAGGAATAAAGATGTTTTTATATGGCAAAAATTCAATTCGGGAGCGCTTAAGGTATGATCCTAAAAGTATAAGGTCCATATTGCTCCAAGATAATTTCAAAGACCCTTGGATTGAAAAATTAATTAAATCAAAAAAAATAAAATATCGAATTCTTTCCCCAAAACAACTGCAAAAGATAAAACCTAATACTTCGCTTCAAGGTGTTGCGGCAGAAGTGGGCGACTTCAAGTATTATGCTTTTACTGATTTACTTAATAGAAAGGATAAGCTTACTTTTATTTTTCTAGACCGGATATCCGATCCGCAAAATTTCGGCGCTTTGATAAGGAGCGCTGCCTGTTTTGGTAAATTTGGGATTGTTATCGCTAAACATAAGACTTGCCCGGTTACCGATACCGTGCTGCATGTTGCTTGCGGTGGAGAAAATTTTACCCCAATAGCCATGGTCACGAATTTAAAGAACACTTTATTAGAGGCCAAAAGAAATGATTATTGGGCTGCCGGTGCTGTAGCCGAAGGCGGAAAACGGTTAGATTCGACAGAGTTACCTTTTCCTTTATGTTTTGTTTTGGGCTCTGAGGGCTCAGGCGTGCGTTACGGGTTGGATAAACACCTTGATTTAAAGCTTAATATACCGATGGAGGGGGCTAAATTATCATTTAATGTTGGTGTTGCCGGAGCGATTTTCTGTTATGAGGCAGCTAAACAGCGTGGTTAGGTTTACTTTTCAATGCTAAGATAATTATTTGACTATAAAATGTTAATCATGGTATAATTTATATTACCTATGGGTAGTATTTATATATAATACAATTTAAGGCAACCTTAAAGAAAAGGGTTGCTTTTTTTGTTTTTAGGGAACTTTGATGGATAAAGATAATCAAAAGACAAAAGAAGAGCTAACTCACGAATTGGAGGAGCTTCGCCAGCGTGCGGCCGAATTCGATATTATTGAGCGCCAAAGAGAGTGGGCCGAAGAAAGGCTAAAAGAAAGTCAGGAGCGTTTCAAGCGCCTCTCTGACGCTTCTAATGAAGGAGTTATTATACATGATGATAATAAAATAGTCGATGCTAATCAGAGATTAGCTGATATGCTGGGTTATGAGATTTCAGAGTTAATTGGCAGTAATAGTTTAGATTATGTAGTACCTCAGCAGCGCAAAAAAGTCCAAGAATATGTTAAATCCGGCTCAACTCAATGTTATGAAACAAAGATGCTTAAAAAGGACAAGAGCATCTTTGTTGTTGAGATATGTTCTCGTCCGATAGTCTATGAAGAAAGAAACTTAAGGGTTGCCGCAATAAGAGATATTACTCGGCGAAAAAAAGCCGAGGAGCGCCTTCATAAGATAAATAGTTGTTTTTTATCTTTTACCGGCGAGCCAAAGAACAATATTCAACGGATAGTAAATTTGTGTGGCGAGCTGATGGATGCTGATTCGGCAATCTATAATCGGCTTTATGACCAATATATATATTCAGTAGGTACCTGGAAGGTACCCACTGGTTATCAAAAAAAAGACCATGCCGATGGGCATATTTGTACTGATATTATTAATCGCGGCCCGGCAAAGCCGGTGTTGGTGCGTCACTTAGGCCAAACTGATTATTTTAAAACCGATCCTACCGTAGCAAAATATAAATTAAAAACCTATTATGGAGCCAGTGTAAATTTCAATAAGGTAACTATTGGTTCGCTTTGTGTGGTTTTTGGGCGAGATTTTATTCCCACCGAAGAAGACGAAAATATAATGGAGATGCTAGCTTGCGCTATTGGCGTAGAGGAAGAACGGGCTCGGGCTAATGAAGCTCGCCAGCAGAATATGGAGCTTTACCGTAGTTTAGTAACAACTTCTCCAGATGCAATTATTTTAAGTGACTCTCAAGGAAAAATAATAATGGTTAACAACCAGACAGCGCAAAAGACCGGCCATACCAACAAAGGGGAATTAATCGGTAAAAGTATTTTTGATTTAGTAGCTAAAAAAGATAAAAAATACGTTAAGGCAGATTTGGCAAAGATAAGAAAACAGGGAAAAATAGTTAGTGTTGAACGTAAATTATTAAAAAAAGACGGCTCTGCTTTTATCGGTGAAATAAATGCCTCTGTGGTTAAGGATTCTTCTGATGCCATAATGGCGATTATCCATGCAGTGCGTGATATTACCATTCGAAAAGAATCCGAAAAAACTTTAAGAAATTCAGAACGCATGCATCGGGACATGTTTGATTCAATGGGGGAATGGATACATGTCGTTGATAGAAATCTAAAAGTTGTGCTTATCAATGAAGCCTTTGGAAAAAAATGTAAAGAATTAGGGGTGAAGGGTGATCCTGTTGGAAAAACAGTATTTGACATCTTTAAATTTTTACCAGTGAAGAAAATTACCAAAGAATATCAGAGCATATTTAAAAAAGGTAAAGTTTTTATCACCCAAGAGTCAAATAAAATTGGTAAGCGTGAATTTATCACCGAAACCAGAAAGATCCCGATTTTTAAAGATGGTAAAGTAGAGAAAGTTTTAACTATTATTAGAGATATAACCCAGAGCAAAAAAGCCGAACAGGATTTAAAAGAAAGCGAAAACCGTTTTAAAACTCTTTTTGAATCAGCAAGCGAAGCGATATTTTTAGCTACCAAAGATAAGTTTATAGATTGTAATACAGCTACTCTTAAGATATTTGGTTGCAAGAGAAACCAAATAATAGGCCATACCCCTGCAGAATTTTCTCCCCCCCGGCAGCCCGACGGCAGCAGTTCAAAAAAGAAAGCCGCAGAAAAGATAAAATCTGTTTTAGCCGGCAGGCCCCAGCGCTTCTATTGGAAGCATAAAAAATTAGACGGAACGTTGTTTGATGCTGAGGTGACTTTAAACCGAATTGAGCTAAAAAACGAAATTTACTTTCAGGCCATAGTAAGAGATATTTCCGAGACCGTCAAATACCAAGAAGAATTAAGGAAAGAGAAAGACCGGGCTCAGCAATATTTGGATATTGTCGGTTCTTTAATTCTAATAATCGATAAAGATAAAAAAGTTTCAATGGCTAATAAGAGAGCCTGTGAGATATTGGGGTATGAGGAGAATGAAATAATTGGTAAGAATTGGTTTGATAATTTTATCCCGCAAAAACACCGCAAGGATTTAAAAGCTGTATTTAATAAAATTATAACAAGTAAAGGTAAAAAACCCGAAATAAAAGGATTTGATTATATTGAGAACCCAGTCATAGCCAGCTCCGGTGAAGAAAAGGTAATCGCTTGGCATAATACATTTTTGAAAGATGAAAAAGGAGATATAATCGGAACCCTTAGTTCCGGGAGAGACATTACCGAACGCCGAAAGATCGAGAAAAACCTGCTTTTTACCCGTTTTGTTTTTGATAAAATGAGCGACGCTGCTTTATGGATTACTTGTGAAGGTAAGATTTCCTATGTTAATGATTCAGCATGCGGGATGCTTCGATATAGCCGTAAAGAACTTTTGTCGATGACTATTCATGATATCGATATCAATTTTCCAAAAAACGAATGGGCCCAGCGCTGGGAAGAGATGCGTGAGCTTGGAGTTGGTGAGGCCGAAACCTTACTGAAGGCTAAAGACGGCAGTATTTTTCGAGTTGAGATTTCCGGAAATTATATGAAATATAATGGTGATGAATATCTTTGCGCTATTGCAAGGGATGTAACCGAAAGAGAAAGGGTTGAGGCCGCGCTTAGAACCTCGGAACAGGAAAAGGCCGTCATCTTAGACAATCTATCAGAGTTGGTAGTATATCATGATAATAAGATGCGTATTATTTGGGCTAATTCGGCATCCGCGGAATCAGTGGATATGGAGCCTCATGATTTGATTGGCCGTTATTGTTATGAAATTTGGCATAAACGAAAGTCGGCTTGTAAAGATTGCCCAATTAAAAAAGTATTTAATAGCGGAGAGAGCGAGGAGGGCGAGGTCCAAAGCCCTGACGGGCGTTATTGGTTAATAAAAGGACATCCGGTAAAAAACGACAAAGGAAAAGTTATTGGTGCAGTTGAGGTTGCTCTGGATATTACCGGAATAAAACGCGCTGAGGAAGAAAAACAAAGAAGCACCGATGTTTCAAGGCGGATTTTGGAAGAAACGGTTATTGCTTTGGCAGCCACTGCTGAACGAAGAGATCCTTATACCGCTGGCCATCAAAGAAGAGTAGCTCAATTAGCTTGTGCGATAGCCAGAGAATTGGAATTGGAAGAAGATAAAGTTGAGGGAATACGGATGGCCTCAATTATCCATGATGTCGGTAAGGTATATGTTCCGGCAGAGATACTAAGTAAACCCAGCCGTTTAAGTGAATTGGAATTCAATATTATCAAGACTCATCCCCAAGTCGGATATGAAATTTTAAAGCCGGTAGAATTTCCTTGGCCAGTTGCTTTAGTGGTTTATCAGCACCATGAGAAATTAAACGGCAGCGGATATCCTAAAGGTGTATCGGATGCTGATATTCTTTTAGAAGCAAAAATATTGACCGTAGCCGATGTAGTTGAGGCTATGGCTTCGCATCGGCCTTATCGGGCTGCCTTAGGTATTGATAAAGCCTTACAAGAGATTACAAAAAACAAAGGCACCTTGTATGACCCTGAGGTAGTCGATGCCTGCATCAAACTTTTCAAAACTAAAAAGTTTAAATTCGCCAGCAAAGATGAAGCAGCTTTTCGTTTTGAAAAAATATAAAAACCAAGGATGTTATGGTAAAAAAAGAATTTAGAATTTTATTTTTACTAGCTGCTATATTAATCTGTTTTACAACAAGCGGGTTTTGCGAATACGCTAATCTGGTCGGCAAGTGGGCAAAGATCCAGGGCCCATTTTGTTGGGATAATATTGCTTTATCTCTGAGAAAGGAGACTTGCGATGATTATGCGTTTTTGCTTAAAATAAGTGATGAAGAAACCTACGAAGAAGCCTTGAATTCTTTTGACGTTGTCCGGGTTCAAAATCCGATTAGCGCAGTAGTTTTAGATGTATTGATTTTTGAAAATAAGGCTAAGGTTATGGTACTTGAAGGCTTACATAGAGGGCGTTCGGGATGGGTACCCCTTAGTTGGATCAATATCAATAAAGGCCAGCCTACTTTTACCAAAAAATAATTTTATTTTTTTAATTTTTTGCTTGCATTTTTTTTGGTTTTGTTATAATAAACCAAAGTTTAAATAACCTCAAGATATTTAAAGAGGGAGGTAAATAGTGAAAACTTTATTTAAAACCGATAACTTTAGTTTTATAGTTGAGTTTAACGATTCCCAGACCGCTAAAGAAATAATCGAGCGCTTGCCGATTGAGTCGCAAATTTCAACTTGGGGCCAGGAGATTTATTTTGAGATTGGTTTTAAAGCTTCAGCGCAAGGTGCTACTATGGAGGTTTCTCCCGGAACTGTAGCTTACTGGCCTCAGGGAAAATGTCTTTGTGTTTTTTTCGGGCCTACACCAGCTAGTACCAATGAAATACCTGTGCCGGCCAGCCCGGTAGTTATAGTTGGCAAAACTCAAGCCTCTAGAGAAGGTTTGAAATCGATTCAGTTAGGAGAAAAAATTTTAGTTGAACCGGCTTGAATAATTAAGGAGGAAAAATGTTTGATGACCGCAGCAGAAAATATAAAAACCAATATGTTTCCTTAGACCCGGTCAATATCGATTTGTATGAACCTTTTATTGGTAAAGACACCCTTGATGATATTAAGTTTTTAGCAAAACCGCTATACAAAAAAGTCTGGGCAAATGTAAATTCAACCTTTATTGGCGGCGGCGTAGCGGAGATGCTTCAAAGTGTTATTCCTTTTGCCCGAGGTTTGGGCATTGATGCCCGCTGGTTTGTAGTTGAAGGTAGTGAAGATTTTTTTACTGTTACTAAAAAATTTCATAATCTTCTTCAAGGGGTAAAACAAAATATAACTTTGGAAGAAATTTTTCATGCTTATTTAGATACTATTGATGAGAACACTCGTAATGTAAGAGTTGTTGGGCATATGGTTACCGTGCATGACCCGCAACCAGCTGCAATAATAATGAATGGAAATGTTTATGGACACATAGTATGGCGCTGCCATATCGATACTTCTAATGCCAGCCGCCGAATTTGGCGCTTTCTTCTTCCTTATATAAATCAATATCACGGAGCGATTTTTACAACTAAGGATTTTGCCAGGGGTAATTTGCAGATACCGATTTATGAAATAAACCCTTCAATAGACCCCTTGCGCAAGAAAAACCGCCAACGCAGCCGTCAAGAAGCTTTAAAGACTATGGAGCCGATATTTAAGGAGCATAATATTGACCCTGACCGCCCGATGGTTGTTGCAATTTCCCGCTATGATGTGCATAAAAACCAAAAAGGGATTATCGAGGCTTTTAAACAAATGAAAAGCCAGGTTAAAAAAGGCAAGCACCCGATTTTAATAATTATGGGTAACAGTGCTACCGATGACCCCGAAGGAAATGTTGTCTATGAAGAGATAAAAGAAGCAACCGGAGGAGATAAAGACATTTATTTTTTATTGAATGTGGAAAACAACGATGAGGTTGTCGGGTCTCTAATGTCTTTAGCCGACTGCTTTGTGCATATATCTACCAAAGAGGGTTTTGGCTTGGTTGTCACCGAGGCCATGTGGCAGGGGACACCGGTAATTGGAAGTAATGTCGGAGGGATACCGAAGCAGGTAGTAAATGATATTAATGGATTTTTGGTTTCTCCTTACGGATATTCCGACATTGCCAAGCATATGCAGGCTTTTATTGAAAATAAGGAACTTCGTGAGAATTTTGGTAATAATGCCCGGGAACATGTAAGGAATCACTTTTTATTGCCCCAAATGGTAAAAAAGGAATTAATGTTGATGCGTTATTACTTAGAAATTGATAACAAAAATCCTGATTTTCGAATAAATGAATTAACCTATAAAGAGATAACCCAGGCTCTTTATGGCAGGACTGTCTGGCCGTTTTCAACTAGCGATTTAAAACGCCGCATCGAAACTATCTGGGAAGGCTTAGAAAAAGATTCCGTAGATCACTTTTAACTTTGCATAAAATTCTTTTTTGGTATAATAAATACATCATGGATAAAGAGGGAATTGAAAAAAGAAAGTATTTAAGGTTAGATGTTAATACTAAAATTGAGTTTTCCTTAATCGAAGTAGATGATTCAGAATCCTTCTTTCGCAAGAACCTTGCCGAAAGTAAAAATATCAGCATCAAGGGTATCTGCTTTGCTTACCCCAAAACCCTGGAGGAAGGGGAAAAAATAAGCTTAACAGTTTATCTTCCTGAGGATAGCGACCCGATACGTATGTCCGGAGAAGTTAAATGGTGCCAGCTCCAAACCCAAAAAAGCGATTTAACTTACGATATCGGAGTGGAGATATTTAATATTAAAGATAGCGACGAAGGTAAGTTTATGGATTTTGTTTGGACCAAGGTTAAAGAAGATCAAAATAATTAAAGTACAATTCGCATTGGCCGCAGGTAAAGATTTTTAATCTCTAAGAAAATCAAATTGAACAAGGTGTTAATTAAAATATTAATCCTAATAGGGTTACTTACCGTTTTACTTTTTCTTTATATAAAGCATCTTGAGAAAAAAAGCATATTTTTCCCTTATCGAGAAATCGAAGCTACTCCCAAAGAGATCGGCCTTGATTTTGAAGATATATATATTAAAACCAGTGACAACAAACTCATAAATGCCTGGTTTATTCCGCACCCAGACTCAGAAAAAGTTATCCTGTTTTTTCACGGTAATGCCGGAAACATTTCTTACCGGCTTGATAAAATTCAATACCTGTATCAGCTGGGAGTAGATGTCTTTATTATTGATTATCGGGGTTATGGAAACAGCCAGGGTAAACCAACTGAAAAAGGAGTTTACCTTGATGCCAAAGCCGGCTATAAGCACCTTTTAAAGAAGAAAAATATTTCACCTCAGGATATAATAATTTATGGAGAGTCGTTAGGCAGCGTAGTCGGCATAGACCTTGCCTCAAGTTTTAAGGTTGGCGGCCTTATCATTGCCGGCGGGTTTTCAAGTGGCCCTGATATTGGTAAATTAATTTATCCCTACATTCCAAAGTTTTTATTTCCCAATATTTTAAATTCATTGAATAAAATCAAAAAAGTTAGGGTAAAAAAATTATTTATCCATTCAAAAGAAGATGAGATTGTGCCGATTAGCTTAGCTGATAAATTATACCAGGCTGCGGGTGAACCAAAAGAATTTATAACAACCCAAGGAGGGCACAATTATGGCTTGTTGGCTTGTGAGGGCAGATGCTTAAAGAGATTAGAGTCTTTTTTGGGCCAATAGCTATTAAAAATTGATTTAAAATAAAACTTTATGCCTTGATTCCAGAAGGTCTTTGTTATATGATGAAGGCATAGCCAAAGATAAGGATGAGTATTTCAAAATCAATAAAATATTTTCTAATTTTTATTTTTTTTACCGTTATAAACGGCTGTATTTTTCTTTCTCCCGAATTAAAAACTCTAAAAAAAATCGGCGATGAGCAGAAAGAGATTTCCCGTTATCTAGAGCGGCAAAGCCGTCTTTTCGAGCGATTAATAAAGGATGTTAAGGAAAACCGCCTTAAGAAAAAAATTTCTCAAGCCAGAGTTATCGCCTTATATGGGGAACCAATTTTAACTTATGAGGCCGGTAAAGAGGGGTTAGATGAGGTTTTTTTCTATCGTTATCCAACTAAATATTTTACTTCTGATAAGATATATTTATATTTTGATAATTTCGGTAAGTTAGTTAGTTGGGAATATATCCCTTATGAAAAACCTTAAATTTTTTAAATATGTTTAAGAAAATACTTTTTATAATTATTATCTGTATTGGCCTGTTGTTTGCCGGGAAAAATTTTATCTTTAAAGCCTATATCACCGGAAGAATCAAAAAAGAATTCGGTGCTGCCGTAAGCCTTCAAAAGGCAACTTTAAATTTCAAAGAAATTAATTTAAGTAATTTAGAAATTTTTGCCCCGGATTTTTCCCTAAAGCTCAAGGATGCAAAATTTGAATTTGAGTTCTTGAGGTTTTTTGAGTTAAAAGGCCTAACTTGCAATGTCGAAGGCCTTTATCTTAAAACCAAAGAATTTGAGAAATTCAAAAATTCTTTAAAAGAGGCTTCTGTTGGGATATTTGATAAAAAAGATAGTAAGGCCGGTACTGGTGGGGCAATTCCAATAACTTTAAATTTAGAAAATCTTGATTTTTCAATCCAAGGAGCAAAAGGTTTGAACTTCAGGAGCCAGTTTTCTTTTAGCGGGGCTTTAGAGGGAAAAAAGATCAAAAAGATAAATAATATTGATATAGTCGATTTAAATTTTAAGAATCCGCCGCTTGAATTTGATTTAACTTTTTACAAAGAATCCGCCGGCAAATATAAGTTAACAGTATCTTCTTTGAAGTTTCGTCAAAACGAGACCGAAAATATCAGAGCTACAGTTAGTATTGATCAAGATGTTATTTTTATTGAAAAGGTTTACAGCGACTTGTTAGGTCCAAGATCGTTGGTTTCCGGGAGCATTAATTTTTCGACGTTTGATAATTTTTGTTTAAGTTTGAATCTTTATAATAGTTCTTTTGGGGGCATTTTAAAGTTGGCCGGTATTCAAAAAGACCTTAATTTTGATGGTGAATTTGATGGCGGTATCGCTGCCTGTTTAGAGCAATTTAAGCTAGCTCATATCGATGGGGATCTTTCAAATTTTAGCGGCGGGGCAATAAATATCAAAAAAGAAGCTTCGATAGGTTTTTTAAAAAGGTATTTGGATGAATCTTCTTATGAGGTTATGATTGATAATTTAAAAAACTATGCTTACAATAAAGGGCAGATAAAGGTTTCTAAGCCAAACAGTACGATAAGGATAGTTTTGGACTTTAGCTCGCAAGAACTAGGTAAAAGAACCATAACGGTAAATCTTAAAAAATTTGGAGGTGTGGAATGAAAAGGGTTTTTCTTGTTTTACTTGCAGTAGCTTTGATAGCTTGTGCA
>CAZGLF010000017.1:0-20853 GCA_964526615.1 uncultured Planctomycetia bacterium | reverse complement strand
GCTATAATAAAATTAACCCGCCGAGCAAGTAAGGGTTGCTTATTTTCCTAATTATTGTAAATTAATACTTAGTAGAAAAAACATCAAATAAACGGAGGCCTTTCTATGAATAAATTAAGCCTGACAAAAATATCGGTTAAATATCCTAAAACAACAATCCTCATAAGCCTTCTGATAGCAATAATTTGCTTGATCCAATTTCCTAAAATAAAAGTAGATACCGACCCTGAAAATATGCTGTCGGAAAAAGAATTTGTTAGAGTATTTCACCATCAAATGAAAAAGGAATTTGATGTTTATGACTTTATCGTCGTAGGGGTCGTAAACGATGAGCACCCCAATGGAGTATTTACCGTTAAAACTTTAAACCGGATATATGAATTAACCGAAGAGATCAAAAAAATAGACGGAGTTAAAAAACGGGAAATAATTAGCCCTTCAACTAAAGACAATATCCGCCAAGGAGGGCCTGGAACAGTAATCTTTGAGTGGTTGATGGCCGGGCCAATTGAAAGTAAAGAAGAGGCTTTAAGGATAAAAAACCAAGCCCAGGACAACCCAATGTATAGGGGAACAATGATTTCAGAAGATGCTAAAGCGCTGTGTATATATGTTCCAATAAAAAAGAAAGACTACAGCTATCGAATATCTCAAAAAATATCAGACACAATTAAAGGCTTCAAGGGAGATGAAAGATTTTATATAACCGGCTTACCAGTTGCCAAAGACACTTTCGGGGTGCAGATGTTTAAACAAATGGCAATAATAACAGTAATAACAACTATGGGGTTACTAATCGGATTAAAGAGTTAAAATTATATTATGCAAAAATATATTGCACACCTTGATATGGATGCTTTCTTTGCTGCTGTTGAGCAAAGAGATAATCCTTCCTTAAAGAATAAACCGGTAATTATCGGCGCGGACCCTAAAAGCGGAAAAGGCAGAGGAGTAGTTTCTACCTGTTCTTATGAAGCCAGAAAATTCGGTATCTACTCTAGCCTTCCAATATCTATTGCTTACAAAAGGTGTCCAAAGGCAATATTCTTACGCCCCGATATAGTTAAATATCAAGAAGTCTCCGAAGAAATCTATGAACTACTATACCAATTTACCCCTAAAATCGAGATAATCAGTATCGATGAAGCTTTTCTAGACATCAGCGGCACCTATCATTTATTTAAAACCCCTTTAAATACCTGTCGACTTTTAAAGGAAAAAATTAAAGAAAAAACTCGGCTAACTGCTTCAATTGGCCTTGCTCCGATAATGATGGCAGCAAAAATAGCCTCAGACCTCGATAAACCCGACGGTTTAGTGGAAGTAACCTCGGATAATTTATTAAACTTTCTCTGGCCCTTAGATATCGGCAAAATATGGGGTTTGGGTGCTAAAAGCAAAGAAAGTTTAAATACTATTGGGGTAAAAACAATTGGGGATCTAGCTGAATTAAATCCTAAAACTTTAACTGACCTCTTTGGGAAAAACGGTTACCATCTCTGGCAGCTAGCCAACGGGATAGATGACAGGCAAGTGGAACCGGAAGAAGAAGTTAAATCAATCGGCAACGAATACACTTTTGAAAAAGATACTGATGACAAAGAGAAAATAGAAAGGCGCTTAATAACTCTTTGCGAAAAAGTATCTTACCGCCTAAGACGAGATAACCTTAAAGCAAAAACTATAACTTTAAAAATAAGATTACAAGGGTTCTCAACCTATACCCGCTCAAAAACCATCACCAAAGCAAGTAACTTTGTAGAATCTATATATAAAATATCAAAAAATTTGCTCGATAATTTCAATACTCGTGGGAAAAAAGTACGTTTAATCGGAGTTAAAACTTCGGGGCTAATGCCCTCGGATATTAAAGATACTTTTTTTATCGATGAGAAAGATCAAAAAAAAGAAAACCTCCATAAAGCAACTGATTTAATAAAAGAAAAATTTGGCCGAAATTCTATTCACCGGGCAAAAATGATCAAAAGTAAAAACAATCGATTGAAATCCCTCAATTAATCTAATTCACCCTTTTGAGTTTTCTTGACATCCCTACCTAAAAAGTTAAAATATTACCATAAAGTATTTAAACAAATTAAATTATGGTAAGCAGTACTGTTTCCAAAAAATTAAAAAGACTCTTAAAGGAAAAAGAATTTATTCATATTGCGACTTCTGATCTTTCCGGCCATCCCAACGGTGCGCCTAAATTTCTTCTAAAAATAAAAAGCCATTCCATTTACGTAGCCGATTACATACTTGGAAGAACCTGGACTAATCTACAATTAAACCCTGAAGTTTCGGTGTCTGCCATGGATTATTCAACCTTGGTAGGTTATCGAATAAACGGTAAAGCTAAAATAATAAAAGGAAAAAAAATTCAAAAGAATCTCTTCAAAGAAATGTCAAAAAAGGAAATAACCTTCTCAACCAAACGAATAATCGAAGGAGTAAAAAAAGAAAAAAAATATAAGAATTTTGAATTATCTTTTCCGGAAAATTTAGGTTTTTTCAGGATAGATGTAGAAGAAATTGCAAAAATAAACCCTACGGGATATATAAAAAAAGATAAACGAATTAAAAAAGGGAGGTAGTTATGGTGCTGGTTATAGGAATCATTGTAGTAATGGGTTTTCTCTTTACAATAATTTTATACAACACCCTTATAAACAAAAAAAACCAAGTAGAAAATGTTTTTGCGGGAATTGATGCCTTGTTGAAAAAGAGATATGACTTAATCCCTAATTTAATATCAACCGTAAAAACCTATATGTCCCACGAGCGAAACACTCTAAATGAAATCACCGAACTAAGAGCCCAAGCTACTTCAGCTCAATTATCCGACGATGATAAAATAAGCCTTAACAATAAGCTATCGAAGGCTTTAGGCGGAATAATGGTCGCCGTAGAAAATTACCCTGACCTGAAAGCAAACCAAAACTTTCTGCAATTACAAGCTGCTTTGAATGAAGTGGAGGAACAGATTTCGGCAGCCAGACGCGCTTATAATGCTGCAGTTACCGATTACAATAACGCCATAGAGATGTTTCCAACCAATATTTTAGCCTCAATGATGAATTATCAACGCAAAAAGGTTTTTGAAATAACTGCGGTTGAAAGAAAAAACATTAATGTTGGAAATCTTTTTAACAAATAAAAATAAAGGAAATAAATTAAATGAAAGGAATAAATGAACTTTACGATTGTTACCGTAATCAACTACTTCCGGATTTAAAAATTCTCGAAGAAGAACGAAAGAAAACTTTAAAAAAAATACTCACTGTAACTTTTGCAATCATCCCAATAGCCATACTTTTAGCAGCTTTAGCGAAAAGGTTAATTCCTTATATCATTATAATAACAATAATCATACTTGCAGTCGTTATCAAAATGTTCTCTAAAAAATATGTGAAAAACTTCAAGGTCGGCATAATTGATAAAATTGTAAAATTCATCGATGATAATTTAATTTATTGCCGGAATAAATATATCCCGCGTCATTTATTCGAAACCAGCAAGATATTTAAACAACGCGTAGATAAGTATCGGGGAGATGATTATGTAGAAGGTAAAATCGGTAAAACTCAGGTTGAGTTTTCCGAAATCCACGCCCAGTATGTAACCCGAGACAGCAAAGGCAACCGGCATCACCACACAATCTTTAAAGGCCTTTTTTTTGTGGCAGATTTTAATAAAAAATTTAATGGCACTACTGTGGTCTTACCGGATGTGGCTGAAAAACTATTTGGCCAAATTGGAACAATGCTTCAATCCTGGAATAAATCCCGCGGCCAATTAATAAAATTGGAAAGCCCGGAATTTGAAAAATATTTTGCCGTCTACGGCGATGACCAAATCCAAGCCCGCTATATACTATCTACTAGTTTAATGGAAAGAATAGTTAATTTTAAAAGAAAAACCGGGAGAAAAATTTATTTATCTTTTGTAGGTTCAAAGATTTTTGTTGCTATCAGCTATCGTAAGAACCTTTTCGAACCACGAATATTTAAAACTCTCTTAGAATTTACGCCGATACAGGAATACTATGAGGATCTTGCCACCGCTATCGCAATAGTGCAGGACCTTAACTTAAATACCAGAATATGGAGCAAGCAATAAAGTAAAAAAGGAGCTGTTATGGATATAAGTGCAAAAAAAATAAAAATATTTAAGATAAAAAATCGAAAAGGCTACGGCGCAATATGCATGAACAACTTAACCGAAGGCAAAACTCTATATCAAGCTTACGATCGAATGCTAAAAGCTTTAAAAAGAAACGGCATAGCAATCAAAGCACACCCTAAAAATATAAAAGGCCTGGTTACCAAAGTGGGTTGATTGTTAAACTAAAAAAGGCAAAAGGGAGGGGTGGTATGAAAAAGATAATTCTTCTAATAATAATCATTATTCTAGTAAGTATTTTAATATTTGCCGGCGTTAAAACTATCCGTGAAAGCAAAAAAACTTCACAAATAGCTGAAAGGCTACTTGAGCAAGCTAAAAAAGGAATTGATGAAACCGATGAGATCGTTACCAAAGCAAAAAAATATATCGAAGAAAATAGGATAAATCTTAAAGAAAAAATGCGTTCACTCCCGGAGCTAAATACCTATCAAGTTAATTTAGCTAATTTTTTTAATATGGCCGAAGAAAAAACCGGTGCCCAAATAAAAGATCTGGAAACTCAAACCAATGAATTGGTCCTAACCTTTCAGGACCCGGCCTATTATAGCGAAAAAGGCTTAAGTGAAACAACTAAGTTTATGTTTATCGGCTTAGCAAGCCGTTTAAGGGCTACTGCCCGGGAAGAAAGCATTAACAAAATATCATTGATACCTACTTTTGCAGATAAAAAAAGGATTAAAATAACTGGTACAATAGGTGATATAATAGAGTTTTCCCAAGACAGTATCAGCGAAGCAGAATTTATTGACCGGCTTGGTTTTGAAAAACTTTAAATTAACTATGCTTAAAAAAATAAAATTATTATTGCTGAGTGTTTTTCTTTTAAGCCTATTTTCAGGCTGTACCAGCGGATTTTACCGAATCTATGTCCAATCCAATGTTACCGCTAAAAAACTTCTCCAAAAACCGGATAAAACCAAAGCAGTCATAGTGCCGGGGATAATTGATGAAGACCCCTATGATGCAGAATTTAAAAAGTACTCCAAATATATAGAAAAAGCTTTAAATTCAAGCGGTTTTGAAATTATCGAAGATTCAGATAGGGCAGATATAGTTATAGTTGCCGCTTATGGCATAGGTGAACCGGTAAAGAAGGAATATACCTATCAAGAACCGGTATACGGAATAACCGGAGTGCGGTCTTCTTTCTATTCTAATACTTACACCTATCAGGGAATAACCTATTATTCAGGAGTACCGGTTCATGAACCTCAATACGGCATTGTTGGCGCAACGACCCGCACTAAAACATATACTATCTACTACCGGCACTTAATACTCACTGCCTATGATTCACCGATCAACGGTAATCAGCTCTGGAAAACCGAAATAACATCGGCCGGAAAGACCGGAAATCTTGATAAAGTTTTTCCGGTATTAGTCGCAGCAGCAAAGCCCTACCTCAATCAAGATAGCGAGGGAGAAATCGAAATAATCCTAAGAGAAAATGATAAAGAAGTGGTAAGGATTAAAAAAGCTGTAAAAGAATAATTACAACCTAAGCGCAAATCAAATATTTATTATTTTCATATATCTATTAACATTTTAAAAGATATATGGTATTATTTTTTATTAAGGAAATTAATTTTATTCAAAAAAAAAGGGGATTATTTATGAAAAAAATACTAATTATAACTATTTGCTTACTTTTCTCGACAACAATTAAGGCCCAAGAAATTAAACACTATGACAGCAATAAAGACGATTTAGCTGATATCTGGATCCATACTCTTGGCAAACACAGCCAAAAAATAGAAATTGATAGCGATTATGACGGTGAAGTCGATCAAACCAGCTGGATGTATAATCCTCCCGAAGGAAATAAAAAGTTAGAAATGGATACCAACAATGATGGAAAAATCGACGGCTGGCAATATTATGAAAATAATAAAGTAAGCAAGTATGAGATGGACACAAATTTTGACGGTGATGTTGACGTAACTTACTTTATGAACGGAGTTGATAACCCTTGGAGAATCGAAGCTAAAACTCAATATACCGAAAATGTCGACATGGTGCAATCGTTCGTTGAAGAAAAATTCTATAATGCCAAAATCGACAGCAATTTTGATGGTAAATTCGATAAAATATTTTACAATATTAAAGAATTGGATACCTGGCTGGAACTTAACCGGCCGAATTTCCAAGACCGGTTAAGAAACTACATGGAGAACTTTTAAGTTTAAATTGGTTATGGGTAAAATCTCAATGAATTTAAATGTAAAAAAAATAAAGAACGACCCTAACATATTTGAATTTACTATATCGACACCGGCTTTAAGGTCTCAATTCCGCCTACCGCGGGAATTAGTAAATCAACTAAGAATTCTCATCGAAAAAGCTCTCACCGAGAAAAAATAAAATGCCTCTAGAGAAGGTTAGAAAAGAACTAAAAAAGCAATCTAGCAAAAAAACTGCTTCTGTATTGAGAACTTTTTTTAAAACCGCTCCGGGACAATATGGCCATAAAGATATATTTATCGGGGTTAAAGTGCCTCAAATCAGAAAAATCGCTGCTAAATACCGAAACTTACAATTAGTTAAGGTCAAAAGGCTTCTAAAATCAAAAATCCATGAAGAAAGGCTCTTGGCCTTATTAATATTGATTCTCAAATACAATAAATCTAACGATGTTGGTAAAAAAACTATATATGATTTATACTTACAACATAGTAAATATATCAATAATTGGGACTTAGTCGACCTCTCAGCTCATAAAATAGTTGGTGATTACCTAAAAGATAAGCCTAAAGCAATTTTAAGTCAACTAGCTAAGTCTAAACTGCTATGGGAGCGCAGAATTGCCATAATCAGCACTTTTTCTTACATCAGAGATGGAAACTTTATCCAAACCCTTAAAATAGCCAAAATACTACTCAATGACCCCCAAGAGTTGATCAATAAAGCAGTTGGCTGGATGCTTCGAGAAATCGGCAAGAAAGATTTAACGGTAGAGGAGGGGTTTTTAGCCAAAAATTATAAAAAAATGCCCCGGATTACCTTAAGATATGCCATAGAACGCTTTCCTCAAAATAAAAGAAAGGCCTACCTCAAAGGATTAATATAAGGTAAATTTTTAATATTTTTTGTGTTTTTTTGTGTTTTTTTGTATGCTTGAAAATACCTATGTTATGTGGTAAGATATAGCTAATTAGAAAACCCTAAAAAAAGGAGATTATTTATATGGCAAAAAAAGTGACCACGAAAAAAGGCAGACCTAAAAAAAGCGTAAAATATACTAAAACTATCAATGTCCGGCTAACCCAAAGCCAATGGCTGCAAGTCCTAACCTGGGCTGAGAAAGCCAATCTTGAACCCTCAGTATACATCAGAAAGGTACTTTTGGACTTCCTCAATATCGAGCATGATATCAACCACAAAAAGAAAACCCGATAAGCTTCGAGAATTAGCAGTAGAGGTTGTTTAACCCTGTAAAAAATCCTAAAGATTTGTTTTCACACCCCGATACCCATTAATCATAAAACCCCGGGTTTCGAGTATAAAAGAGTGGAAACAATACTTAAATAAAAGGGTCTCGCGATACCTATAGAAGACCAAAAAAAACCCGGGAAAGGCCTCTCTGGGTTACTTCCGATAATATATCTTATGTTAACTTTTATATATGAAGAATATTGCTGTATCTATCTTGAAACTAAAGCATTTATAGAAATATTAATAAAACCTGTGAATTACCTATCTCTATCTTACTGTTATAGAAATATACCTATATTTGAACCATCTACCTTTAATATAGATATATTAACTATAACTTTCTAAAATCTAAGATAAAGGACTTACCTTTAGTAGTATATTGAGGTATTTAGCCCCTCTATTCGGGTGGCCTTTTAGGTAAGATTCACTTCTTTTTTAGTTTGAGTTTTGACTTGGTTTTTTTACTTTTTAGATAGGTTTCCAGCTCATCCGGGGTCTCAATCATAATATCATAAAAAGAGCCAAAATACTCACAATCCGGTGGATTATGACTTTTGCATCTATCTGGCCTCTGATCGTAAATAGTGCATCTATTATCGGGTCCTAGATACATACAAGTTCCCTTAACCCATTGATACCACCTTCGGCGATGAATATACACCTTTACAGTATCAAAATGAAGCTGCCATTTAAGATCCTCGATTTCTTCTCGATTTTCCGGGCGGCCAATGGCCATAGCCAGATTTCGGCAGCAAAATGCTCCGCACTCCTGGCATTCTTTTTTACTTGTTTTTCTATTCTTTTTCCCCATGATTGTCCTCCTTGTAAGCCTTAGTTTCTGAAAACAAAAGAATACTAATTTATCACTTTAAGCTGCACTTTACAATAGCAAAATTAATAAAATTGACAAAGCTCTAATTCATTTTAAAATATATATAAAATAAGGAGGTAGAATGGACATTATAGCAATCAAAACCACGGAAGAATTTTTACAAAAAAGTGACCACAATACAGCTCTGGTGCACCTAAATAATGGTCAAACCTATGAAACAAAACTCATCTATAAAATAATCGAACCTAGTGTCAGTAATTTTGAACCTTTAATTATAGTGGATGTCACTATTGGCGGCGATGATCTAGCAATAATTCCAGTTACCCGAATCCATCACATCGTAATAAAAGGGCCGGAAAAAGAAAAGAAAGTTGGCTTTTTTATCGAAAAAACCCAATAAAAAAACGGGAAATTTATGTGGGGAGTATTTTTTTATATAAAGAGCGATCCCCACTATTTCCCGCACTTAATCTATACCATATTTAAAAACTATTTTTCAAGTCCTGGCTTGATATAAGGGCCGGCTAAATCTTCTTGAGGGGTAAAATCCTGAATCCATCCTTTGATGTTTTGCTCCTTCACATAGCTTTTGATTTCTTTATATTCTTTAGTATTTATCTTTCGGTTTACCTGAGGGTACTGATAAGCTTTATAATATGGCTGATATTGAAACATCACACTTACCAAGGCTTGAGGAGCATTATCTTTAATCCATTTTAATACCTTCTTTGAATGCTGAATATGACTGGGAAGTATTAGGTGTCGTATAACTACCCCTTTTACCAAGGCGTCTCTATGCCAAAGAACCTCCGGCTGCTGCCTCACCATCTCAATTATACTCTCAAGAGCATTTTGGGGGTAATTAGGGGCTAAAGAGTACTCCTTAGCTATTCTCTCGTCAATATACCTTAAATCAACCAAATAAACATCTACGATACCTTTAATTTGGCCTAGAATAGCGTTTTTTTCGTACCCAGAGCTATTATAGACTATTGGTATATCTAAACCTTGTTTATAAGCCATTAAAAGGCTTTTTAAGATTTGAGGTATAAAATGGGTTGGGGTTACAAAGTTTATATTAGCTGCCCCTCTACCGGCTAAATCCAGAATGGTTTCGGCTAAAGCCTCCGGGCTCAATTGGGCCCCTTCTGGATTCTGAGAAAACTTATAATTCTGGCAATAAACGCATCTTAGGTTGCATCCTGAGAAGAATATCGTGCCGCTACCATCTTTAGCACTAATACCGGGTTCCTCTCCCTGATGCAGAAATGCTGAATAAACTAAAGCTTTCTCTGAAGCTTGGCAATAGCCAGCTTGCCCGGTTAACCTGTTAACTTTGCAATTTCTTGGGCAAATATCACAAGAAGCGAGCCGCTGATAAAGTTTGGGACTAATTTCCTCCAATAATTTAATTTTTTGGTTATTCATATTCATCAGATATTATAACATATCTTTTATAATCAAAAAAACTTAAGCTGGTATTTAAAATACTCCTTGACATCTTAAATCACTGGCTTTATTATAAATAATATATACGCTAGGAGGTAGCATGGCCGAAAAGAAAAAAATTATTTTAATTGATGACGAAGAAGACTTTTGCTTTTTTATAAAACAAAATCTTGAAGCAACCCAGGAGTTCGAAGTAAAAACTGCTCATACCGGAAAAAATGGCATTAATTTAGCCTTTCAGGAAGCTCCGGATTTGATTCTTTTAGATATTATCTTACCCGGAATGTCGGGAACCGAAGTTGCCGAAGTCTTACTTGGTGACTATAGAACTAAGAAAATACCGATTATATTTCTAACTGCGGTAGTCACCGAAGAAGATACCGGGGGAATAAATTCAGCTCAAAAAATCGGCGGCAATACTTTTCTTGCTAAAACTGCCGGCACTCAGGAAATGATCTCCTCTATCAAAAAAGTATTAACCTAACCTCTTATCTTTATTTGCTTTGAATATATTTTTCTAATCGTTAAAAATATATCTTTATACTCATTAGTTCGATAATCGGGAAAAGTAGTTTGATAATGCTTGAACTGCCGATTTTCAAAATATAAAGTTACTTCAGCAAATATGCCTTTATTTAAATATATACGGTGAGTAAAATCTTTAGTAGTACTTAAGACTAACTTTGCTTCATTTATATATCCGGGATCGATATTAACCGGCCTTTTACCGTCGATTGAGAATTTCTTTTCTAATTTAACACAGAATAACTTTGCATCAACTAGTTTTTGGGGTTTTATTAATTTTTTAAAAGTAATAACCCTGCGATACAAAGGTTTACCCATCTCCGGGCAATAATAATCAGTAAAGTTAAAATCTATTCTTTGACTTTGAAAATCTATCTTTCCGAATTTCTTTTTTAGGATTAACTTAGACTTATCGTAGTTATTTTCATCGGAATATATGAAGGCGATAATTAATTTAACTGGTAAAGGTATTTGAATTTGAAGCATTTTATGATGAAGCTTAATTATTAAGCCTTAAGGTGTGAATCAATATAGGAACGAAGAACTTTGCGATCCTGGTCCCTTAAATCCGAGAAAAATATCGCAACTCGATAAGGATATTTGCTATTATCGTCTACTTGCTCATTTCTAACTACTACTCCGCAACAATTAATTTTCTTAATCACTTTTGCCTTGCTTTTTTGTATCGGAACAAGAATGACCACTTCCAATTTTGTCATTAAATCAATTGGTTTATTTACAGAACAATATGCTCCATTAGCACTAATATTTTTAGTTTCAGTGAGTACGTCGTATTCGTTATCGGACAATTTGATAGGGAGAATCTTCTTTAATCGGGGGAATTGTCTTCTTTCTTTCATCTAGATTTAGATTAAGCGGATTCGGATTCCTTCTTCTTAAGATGGGATTTAAAACAAGCCTTGTTACAATAATAACCGTTGTTTCTATAATACCAGTCAACTCGTCTTAAGGACTTATTACAATTAAGACAATTTTTTCTTTTTTCTTCTGCTTTACTCATTTTTTATCAGGAATTAAAAATCTTATTTAAAAAACCAAAAAGCTCCTCTTTGGGCTTATCAGCCATCTCTACAAACTCTAACCCAGTGGAATATCTTTCCGAGGCTCTATCCCTATTACACCAGATAACCTTGGCTTTCAAGCTTAAAACTTTATCGATAAAATTGATATTAAGCTTCAATAAATCATCCTTAGCCATAAATTCATTGCTCAGGATTCTGGCTCCTCCTAAGCTCAAATCTTTACTTACAGTATAAAAGTAATTACGTGCCGGCAAAGCCTTACACTCAACCGGAAAAGACACGCCAATTCTAGGATATATTCGTTTTTCGTCCATAATTCTTCTTTGATTTTCTATAATATAACATATTTTTTTTTAAATGTCAACCAAACCTTGGTTAAAAATTGTTAACGTTTTCCTTATTTTTCGGGGCAAAATGCCTTCTACTACCTCAACCTTACCTATTTGCTTAATAAGAATCATTCTTATCTTGCCGGAGGTAAATTTTTTATCATAGGTTAAGGTTTTATACAAAACCCAAGGGTTGAATTTGGCCTTAGTTGGCAAGGAAAATAACTCAACAGCCTCCACTATCTCCTGATAGGCCTCTTTGCTGCAATAACCTAAATATAACGACAACCACCCGGCATAAACCATGCCAATAGCTACCGCTTCTCCGTGTGATATATTTTTATTTTTATACTCAAAATGCGCCTCTAAAGCATGTCCGAAAGTGTGGCCAAAATTTAAAATCGCCCTTACCCCTTTGGTATCTTTCTCGTCCTCCTCCACAATCTTTGCCTTAATGCTGGCACATACCTCAACTACTTTTAAAACAGCTTTTTTATCAGGCTTGGCTTTAATTATCTTCCGATAGTTACGCTTGAGGTAATCAAAGAAATTTTTATCTTTTATAACTCCATATTTAATGGCCTCGGCCAAGCCTTGTTTTTTTTCTCTTAATGGTAAAGTGTTTAGAAAAGTTGGGTCGATAAAAACTGCTTTTGGCTGATAAAATGAACCTAATATATTTTTGGCTTCTTTAAGGTCTATTGCGGTTTTTCCGCCAATACTAGAATCAATTTGTGCCAACAGGGTAGTTGGTATCTGGACATAAGGCATTCCTCTTTTATATATCGAGGCTGCAAATCCCCCTAAATCTCCAATAGTTCCTCCACCCAAGCAAATGATAAATATTTTTTTACCGATCCCATCGGCCTTAACTATTTTATTAATTACTTTAAAAAGGGTTTTCTCAGACTTTGCTGATTCCCCATTAGGCACCATAATTATCTTATAATCTTTAGAGCCGAAAACCGAATCAACAACCCTTTTATGTGCTGAATAAATCTTAGGGCTAGTAATAACAATACCTAAATTACCGAGGTTTAATTTTTTCAAAAGAACGGGTATTTTCTTGGTAAGATTATGCTCAATATAAATATTATATGGATTGCTTTTTAACTTAAGGTTTATGGTCTTCATATACTTATATTTGTCCCTAATAAAAGATTGGCAATAAATAAAACTATCGGCAAAATAAGCCAATCGAATACTCTTATTAAAATAAGGCCTAACACTATAATAATCCCATATGGTTCTAATTTCAAATAAGTTTGTGCTAATTTATTAGGCAGAAAAGAAGCTACCACCCTAGAGCCATCAAGAGGAGGTATTGGTATAAGATTAAAAACTGCTAAAATAAGGTTTATTATGATACCTAGAAGCAAAACTTGAGATATAAAAGGTATATTAAGCCGAAAAATTAAACTCAAAACTAAAGCGATTAGAATATTAGCACTGGGCCCTGAAAGGCCAACCCATTTTATATCTTTTTTAGGGTTCTTGAAATGATAAGCATTAATTGGTATTGGTTTAGCGTAACCAAAAGTAAAAGTTCCTCGGGAAAGAATGTAAAGAAGAATCGGCATCACGACTGTGCCAAAAGGATCAATGTGAGCAAGAGGATTAAGAGTTAACCTTCCGGAAAGTTTAGGGGTTGGGTCTCCCAATTTATTAGCTACCCAACCATGAGCATATTCATGGAAAGTTATTGATACAAAAATAATTGCAAAAAAAACTAAAGCCGAAATTACTGTCATTATTTTATTTTACGTCGATATAACCGGTTAAATTTATTTTTCGCTGATTCGATATCAGATTCTGAAAGCATACTTTTTTGATACAAATAAAAATAAGCATTTTTACTTTCAAAGGGTTTGAGAATGCTGGTTAATATGTCAAGATAAATAGCACTAATCCTGGGAGAATTTTTGTCAATTTTATCCAAAAACCGAGAAGCTAAATCTAGATCTCCTTCACCCAACCTTCCAATGATCCAAATAATACTATATATAAGATCATCTTCGGCTTCATTAAGCTTTGCTTCTAATACCGGTATAATCTTCTTACCTTCTTGTATTAATTTTCGATAATAAATTCCTTTTTCTTTGGGGGATACTTTGGATACTTTTGAAAGTAATCGTTGAACTTTGGAATCAAGGCCCAAAGATTGGTCTTTAGTGGTAAATTTTTTATGAACCCATCCTTTTGCGTAAGGGTGTGCTCTAACCTTCCACCACTGTTTTTTTTCACTAACTAGCTTAAATACCGAACCTTCGGGAGCAACACCAATTATATGGCCATAAAGAGAAGGCTTACTACGTAAATTTACATTGCCAGCGGTAAGCTTTATTTTATCCGAAGATACTTTCTTCCCAAGGCTTTTCGCAATATAGGCACTAAACTTCTTAGGAAGTACTATTTTACACCAGCCGTATTTTTCCTCTAGTACCTCTACATTATCGCCTTTAAGTAAATATCCTAAGGAATCTGAAGAAACTCTAGAATCAACCCTGACATTTATCTTATCTTCGATTATTTGGCGTCTTTCTTGAGGGTAGGCTAGCGACAAACAAGCCGCAGTTAGCAAAAGGATTAAAATAATCTTTTTCATCACCACTACGCAGCTGTTTTTTTCGCACCTGGCTTGCTAGCTGCTTCTTCGGCTTTTTCTTCTTCCTCTTTAGGTTTTTCTTTCTTAACGGCTTTTAATTTGACAATTTTAATCTTAGGTAGGCCCAATACTGGATCACCTTCGTCCCATTTGCCTTTTTCAATAAGCCATTTAATTCTTTCGGCTCGCTTCATAACCGAGCGAGCAGCGCCTAATTTTTCTGCACGTTTTAACGATGGATGTAAACCCATTTTCTACAACCTCCTTAATAAACAATCTTTATATTTTTCTTTCAATGACTTTAATTTACTTTTTGCCTCTTCCTTACTTTTAAAGCTGCCTACATAAACAACAGCGTATTTTCCTTTCTTGGCCACCGATACCGGGTAACCCATATTCTCTAAAGTATCGGCTTCTTTTAAAGCGGTGCTTTCTTTAAGGAAACTGGCTACTTGTATATTGTATCTGCCTTTCTCCTCTGCGGCCTCATTATTCTCTGGGACCGGATCTACAGCAGCCTTTTCAGAAAGCTTATCTTCCTCTTTTATCTGAGTAACTTCCTCCTTAGTAGCTGTTTCTTCAACAACCTCACCTTGAGCCGTATCAGTCTCTGTTTCTGAAGATAAATTAAGCTTTGCTGCTGAAAAAGCTACCCTTTTACCCCGCTCAACTCCTAAAGAAAAAGTAAAAGTAAGCAAAATAACGATGATAACCCCTAATAATATAAGAATATCAAGAGGTAATACAACTTTATGCCTTTGGTTATCCTTGCCATCTTTCTCCTTAAACCCAAAAAGATATAGTTGCTTGTCCTTCATTTCTCTTAATATTATAAGCAAATTATCTAAAAAATCAAGCAACTTTGCCGGATTTCAAACCAAGCCATTTTACCCGGATGTAATCAAATTTCAAGCAATATTTTTTTTAGCTAAATTAAAAAAAATCTTGTTAGCTATCTGGGGCTTATTTTCTTTTGGGAGGTTTTAAGATAACGCTGTACGCTTTTTCGTTTTAGTATTTTCAAGAAAACATCAACAACCCTAGGGTCGAATTGTTTACCTTTTTGCTTTTTAAACTCCTGTTCTATTTCCGACAAAGGACGGCTTTTTCGATATGGACGGCCAAAATACATAGCATCAAAACTATCAAGAACCGATAATATCCGGGAACCAAGTGGTATTTTTTCTTTTTTTAACTTAGAAGGATAACCTTTACCGTCGTAACGTTCATGGTGGTGTAAGATTATCGGAATCGCCGGCTTTAATGCCTCGAGGTTCTTGAATAAATCCGCCCCCCTTCTCGGGTGCTTGGCGATTAATTTAAATTCCTCATCGGTTAAAGGCCTTTGTTTTTTCAATAGTTTTGAAGGAACTTGAATCTTTCCGGCATCATGTAAAAGAGATGCTCTCTCTAAAGATTCAATTTGTATTTCAGAAAGTTTCATGGCTTTACCCATTGCTTTAATAAGCTTAAGCATAGCTTTAGTATGCAAATGAGAGGTTGGAACATATTGATTTAAGAATTTCGAAAGGTATTTAATGTAGCTAACCATTATTTTTTGTTGCTCTTTGTATAGATTGAATATCTTCAATGCAATACTAACTTCTTCGCAAAGTGATAAAAACCATCTTTTTTCTATATCGTCAAAGTCTTTTATCTTAGATTCCCGTTTTATGTATATTGCCCCCAAAGTATTAGCAAAAATAAACGGGTAAATTAACCTTTTATTTATAAAAATTTCTTTTTCTTGTTTTAAAACCTCCTTCTCAATGCGGGTAAGTATAGATTTACCGCCTTTTTTTACGAATTGTTTTTTCTTCTCTAAACGAATTTTTAAAAATCCTTGTGAATTAAAAGCCTTACATATCATCACTACTTTATCGGCCGTAAAAACATTTCGATATAAACGGCAGATACCGGTCATAAAGCTCTTTAAATCATTAACAGTGGTAGTTAGCCTATATATGCTGTGATAGGAAGAAAATACCGTGGCATATTTTTTCATTTCTTTTTTCCTTTTCTCTGTTTTTTCAATACGTCCATAACTTTTTTATACAACTCACCTAAACTTTGAGATACTACCTTAGTTTCAGCTACAACTGGCATAAAATTAGTATCTCCCCTCCAACGAGGAACTATGTGTATATGTATATGCTTATCTACTCCGGCACCAGCGGCTTTACCGATATTTATTCCAATATTGAATCCGTCCGGATTGAGTATTTTTTTCAGAATCGATTTAAGCCTAATTAAAGACCTGTTCATATCGAGGAACTCTTGCTCCCCTAAGTCTTCCAATGAACTCACATGACGGTTGCTTACTATCATCATATGCCCATTATTATAAGGGAAAGTATTTAAGACTGCAAAGCAATATTGTGAACGAAAAAGGATAAAATTCCTTTTATCTTTTTCCTCAGCAAAAATCTTGCAAAAGACACACCCTTTTACTTTTTTTTGCTGAACATATTTTATCCTCCAGGGAGCCCAAAGATTATCCAATTTCAACTATCCTCCCTTTTATAGTTTTATCTTCAATTTCTAATATTCCATAAGAACGGTATGGCGCAAACATCTGATCGGTTGGTGAACCAGGATTAAAAAATATTTTTCCATTTATTTCTTTATTCAACGGCATATGAGAATGCCCAAAAATAAACATATCGATTTTATCATATTCCTCAATAAATTGATTCTTTACATGCTCGATTATTTTAAGCGGGCTTCCGCCTCCATGAGTTAAAGCAATAATTACATTTTCTAATTTTACTATTCTTTTAACCGGAAGTACCTTTCTAACTGCCTCATCATCCATATTGCCACAGACTCCATATACGGTAGTGAGTGAATCTAGTTCTTTTAAAGGTTTCAATGTTATACAATCACCGCAATAAAAACAACAATCTGACCGCTTAGCCTCTTCTTTTATTATAGATGGCAAAGCATTAGCGGTTACTGGTATATGCGTATCGGAGATAACTAAACTTCGTATCATAGGTTATATGAAACCATCGGTTTGTTATAAATGTACAATAAACGATTAATTTCGTTAACATCCCAAAGAATAAGCTTATTATTCTTAGCAATCACCCTAGCCGCCGATGGCAAATTATCCAAAGAAATAAATATTTTTTTAACCCGCTTTCCTTTAATATTGGTTCCCTTTTCGATAAACTCAAAGATATCGTTATCTTCGACGTCTTTTTCTTTCACTCCGGCAAAAATTATTTCCCGGCCTTCCCCAACCAAAAAATGCAAATTACGCTCGGTTGAGGAGACTACTTTAATACTCTCTACTGAAGGAAGGCTGTAACGGTTCTTGCCTAAACGCAGGCTATCGTTTTTGAATGCGCTAAATAATTCAAGTATTTTCTTTAATTTATCGCGGAAAAACTCATCCTTTGATAAATCCAACTCCTCTTTTAACCTTTGGTCAACCAACCTTTGGCGTTTTGAAATCTCAATAGTAGGCAGGGAAAATCTTAAATCAAAAAATATTCTTAACCAAAAGGAAAATAAAGAATCTTTGATTTTATATATATTGCCTAAATTTTGGACATAATTTAGATCAATTAATTTTTGTAAACGGGTATTAATGTCCTTCGAATTGTATATGCCTAAAGAAGTCAGTTCTTTTTTGCGCATATACCCTTTTGCCAAAAACAAAATTAATTCCAAAACATTGCTGTAATCTTTGAAGTTGATCTTTATTAAATCTACTTTCTGGATAAACTTTTGAAAAAAATAGTTTTCCCGGCAATATAAAGACTTTTTTAATATCTCTAAAATCGACTTGCATTCGTCGTCTTTAAAATAGTTATCTTTCACAGTTTTGGCTAATAAATTATAATATAATACATTTGGCCCAATAATACTTACAAAAAAAGAAAGAAAAAACGGAGACGGCTCTATCGGTTCAATTAAATGCTTAAAATAGAGAAAATTCTTTAAATAGTCGTTTTCATTCAAAAATACCTTTTCAAAATTTCCGAAAAGAAGATTTAACTCGCCCGATAATACCTTTTCAGCGTCTTTGGTTGATGAAGCAGTCAGCACTATCATGCAGCTTCGTTGTAGTATGATAAAACGGGAAAAATCTTGATAAAAATCTTCAAATAAATTCTCTAAACCTAAAAACTCTTCAATTATTAAAACACACCGTTTCTTGCTTTCATTAATATATTTATTAATAAGCTCCAAGGAATCCAGAAAAGTAATCTCTTTTTTAGTCAAGGTATCTTTGATGAAATCGGTAGTCTGCGCTAATCCTTCGCCTCCTTGCGACACTACTGAATCAAAAGGGCCAATCGTATTAAAGTGATCGCTTAACAATGAAAAAGCAAGGGCTTTAAAAAACTCCTTTCTTCCTCCATACCTAGTCGTAGCATGTAGATAAGTTAACTCATCTATCTTATTTATTGAAAAATAATTTTCTAAAAGGCTAGTGGTTTCTTCTTGGCTGTCGCCAAGAATTGATAAATTTTGGCGATATCCTTTACTAAAGGCTTTTATTCTTTTATCTAAAGTTGAAAGTTTTATTCCCCAAGCTTGGTTATTCATAAAATTAATTAAGGTACCTTATCGGATCTTCCGGCAGATATTTTTTTCTTATTTCAAAGTGCAATACGTAATTGCCGTCTTTGCCGGCCAGCACATCGCCGATAACTTGGCCTTTCTTAGCAAAGCTTCCCTCTTTAATTAAAGCATTATCCAAATTTGCATATAGGGTGTAGAAATTTGAATCATGTTTCATGATAATTGTTTTACCCCACCCTTTTAGTTCGCTTGAAAATACCACTCTGCCTTGAGCCGAAGCTGACACCTTACGGTTGTCGGAAGAAGTTTTAATATTTAATCCTCTATTAACTAAGTTATTTACGCTTTCCCCAAAAAAATTAACTACTTCTCCGTTAACCGGCCAGAGAAATATTCCTTTGCTAAAAGTGCGGCGGCGCGGGATAAATAACTTTTGCCCAACCTTTAAATCTCTTGGTGAAGATATGTTGTTTTCCTGAATCAACTCTTCGACACTGATCCCGTATTTACGTGAAATCCGCCATAAAGAATCTCCTTTGTTAACGAAATAATAAGTTCCTTTAGGGACAGTTACATCGTAAAAACATTTTTGTTTGGTAGGTGCGGTGACTGGAGCGCAAGAAACGATAAAAATACTAATTAATATAAATAAAGACGTTAATTTTAACATTTAACTTATATAAGACTTTTATTGCTAATTTCGTGAACCGAAAATATATGATACCTTAAACGAGGAAATAATTCAATTAAAAAATACCTCTCTTAAGGGGTTTTTTTCTCCTCTAACATATCTAGAATCTTATTGAATCTTTCGGTAAGTGGGCGCATTATATCGCCCTTGCGAATATTAATACGCAGTGAATACTCTCCCTCTATTATCTTATCTAAAATCCGTTCGATTCGCGTTAGTGCTCCTAAGCCTCGGTTCAAAAGATAAAAAATAGTAACAATGAAAATTAAAATTATACCGGCAAATGAAAATTGAAAAATTAGAAAAGAAGGTTCCCATTCATTGGGGATTGTTCCAGAAGTAACAATTTTAGTTGAAGAATAAGTATTCATGAATATTACTAAAATTGTAGCTACTAAAGCAATATTAACAAAAATAACAGCGGTTTTTTTTCCGGTAATCTTTCTGCGTTTATTGACTTTCTTATCCATAAACCTCCTTCTTTTATAAAACAAGTATAATATAAATTCGGAGAAAATTCAAACTATATAAACAAATAAGCGGGCGAGCGGAATCGAACCGCCGTCTCGACCTTGGGAAGGTCATATTCTGCCATTGAACCACGCCCGCGTCTATTTACTATCTTTACTTAGCGGTACAATGATATAACTTTACTTTTGTTTATTTACATTGCAGGCAACAATAAAGGCCGAAATTGCTTTGGGTCTTGGCTTCGCCAAGATTGTTGTCTGCCATTGAACCACGCCCGCGTCTATTTACTATCTTTATTAGCGCAAAACTACTTTAAAAGCTTGCATTTCTCAACTATTTTCAAAGAGCAAAAATCACTACACATACTGCAAACATCGTCATCGCTTTCTAAATTCTTTCGATATTTTTTGGCTTTTTCTTGATCAATTGTTAAAGGGAACACCTTATCCCAAGACCTCCTGGACCGGTATAACGAAAGCCTGTCGTTTTTTTGCCTTTCATCTTTAAAGCGTAGAAGGTTCACGCAATGTGCGGCTATCCTAGAAGCAATAGTGCCTTCCTTTATGTCTTCAATCCTTGGATGGCGTAGATGCTCAGCCGGAGTGACCACACAAAGAAAATCAGCTCCATAAAAGGCAGCTATTGTGCCACCAATAGCTGAAGTTATATGATCGTAACCTGCTGCAAGATCAGTTGGTAAGGGCCCTAAAACATAAAATGGCGCTTTATGGCAAAGTTTTTTTTCCAAAACCATA
>CAZGLF010000016.1:0-21680 GCA_964526615.1 uncultured Planctomycetia bacterium | reverse complement strand
AATAATTATGGTAGGACTTATCATAATCAACTTTAGATGTCTCTATTTGATAAAGAAGACATAACGCAGATTCTCTTGCTTTTGATCTTAAACGCATTGGTAATTGCTTAAATTACTTTAAAGAACGTCTTTAAATTATCCCTAATATTTCAAGTAAACACTTTTATATAAATATTATAATTTATAACTGAGAATATATATTAGCCATCTCCAGAGCTGATAAGGCAGCATCTCTTCCTTTGTTGCCTTGTTTTGTCCCGGCTCTCTCCACAGCTTGTTCTAAAGTGTCGGCGGTAATAACCCCAAATACTACCGGGATCTTTTTATCTTGTGACGCCCGGGCAATGCCTTTTGAAACTTCAGAAGCTATATAGTCAAAATGCGGAGTTTCACCTCTTATCACTGCCCCCAAAGCAATAGCTGCTGAAAACTTTTTTGTATCTAGCTTACTCAAAACCTGTGGTATTTCAAAAGCTCCCGGTGTCCAGACCAAAGAAATATCATCTTCGTAAACGCCTGACTTTTTTAGGGTATCCAGGCAACCCTGTAAAAGCTGACTACTGATAAACTCATTAAAACGTGAAATAATCACGACTATTTTTTTTCCTTTACCTAAAAAATTTCCTCTAATTTCTTTCATCCTTATCCTCCTTCATAAAATATGACCCATCTTTTTCTTCTTAGTTTCAAGATAGTGCCTATTGTGCGAATGAGCGTCTATTTTTATCGGAACTCTTTCGACCACCTCTAAACCATAGCCTTCTAGCCCAACAATTTTTTTAGGATTATTAGTCAATAACTTAATCTTTCTTACTCCTAAATCTACCAATATCTGAGCACCAATTCCATACTCTCTTAAATCGGAAGGAAATCCTAAAAGATGATTGGCTTCAACCGTATCGGCCCCTTTATCCTGTAAAGAATAAGCCTTGATCTTGTTTCTTAAACCGATACCTCTTCCTTCTTGACGCATATAAAGGAATACCCCGCCTTCTTGGCCTATCAATTGCAAAGACTTTTGTAATTGATTTCCGCAGTCACAACGACGTGAAAGAAAAGCATCGCCGGTTAAACATTCCGAATGCACTCTAACTAAAGTGGGTTCTTTATCGATTGAACCTTTAACCAAAGCGATATTCTCGCTATTATCAATCAAAGACTCATAAAAATGTAAAGTGAATTCGCCATACTCCAGTGGTAAATTTACTTTTTCGATTAAATTTATTAACTTTTCTTTCTCGCGTCGGTATTTTATCAAAGAAGCAATGGTACATATTTTTAAATCATGTTTTTGGGCAAATTCTTTTAGATCTCCCAACCTAGCCATAGCTCCGTCTTCCTTGATTATTTCACAAATAACTCCTGCTGGATAACATCCGGCTAGTTTAGCTAAATCTACTGCGGCTTCGGTATGGCCAGCCCTTGAAAGCACTCCGCCTTCTTTAGCCTCTAACGGAAAAAGATGGCCGGGCTTTATCAAATCTTGAGCCTGGCTTTTGGGATTAATCAAAACCTCGATAGTTCTGGCTCGATCAAAAGCAGAAATTCCGGTAGTAATTCCATTAGCAGCATCTACTGACACTCTCCAAGCCGTTTTGAAAGGATCTTGGGAAGCTTGGCTATACATTGGTTCAAGCCCCAGCTCCTGAATCCTTCTCTTCTCCATCGGCACGCAAACCAGCCCCCGGGCCTCTTTAATCATAAAGTTGATAATTCCAGCATTTGCTGATTCGGCAGCAACAATCAAATCCCCTTCATTTTCGCGGGCTTCATCGTCCACCACAATTACCGGCTTACCATTTTTTATATCTTTTAAAATCTCTTTTATTGGGCTAAACATCTTATCTCCTTAGGCTAAAATACACTAAAAGCCCCTCCGATGAGAGTAAAATACATTAACGCATATACCTATAATTGTCAAGGATTTTAAGACTTTATAGCGATAAACCATAAAATCCAACTTATAGCTTTACTGCTTAATCGATTTGATCATTTTCTCTACTTGAGCCTCTATCCCGCGTTCGATAAACCCTGGAATTGAAGATTGTAACCGTTTTTTGAAATCAGACTCTAACCATTTAAAATTAAGGCTCTCTAGGGAACCGGAAAGTTGAAATTCAAGATTCATAAATGATAGGTCTTTATCGAGGTATCGTAATAAAGGTCTGAATTTTGAAAAATCTTTAAGGCTCTGACGCGAGAGCTCTAAAATAAGACGGCTCGATATCAATTGATTTTCATTTATACCGAAATCACCTTTTAAAATTACATCTTTGGATTTTAAGTCAATTTCATCTAAGAAAATACCTCTGTTTATAAAAAAATTCGCTGAAAGAGTATTAAAGTTAACCATTTTTAAAGACGGTATCGAAAAAGTATTGGCCGCCCAATTAAAAAATCCTAATTTATCAAAATATCCATTTTTAATCAAAATCCCTCCCTCTAACTTACTAGAAGGATAACTGCTGTATTTAATATTGGCCGATAAAACTCCGTGCATCTTGGAAATGATCTTACTAACCGATTTAAATTCATTTAGATTAGCCTGGCTTAAATTAACCCTGAAAGTGCTTCGAGGAGGATAGATGGCCTTGTTAAAAACAAAATTACCGCGTAAATCGCCGTCATAAATTGAAGAATTAAAAGCGCAAAATTTAGAATTTTTTTGTTTTAAGTAAAAAAGACAATTAAAATCACTGAAATCTAAACTGCGCAGGCCCCCGCTTGCAATATGTATTAACGTCCCTAAATCTATCGATAATTGAGGGTAGCCTTCTTTTAACGGATAAAACTTAAGTCCATTGAATATAAGTTTTAAAGTATCTAAATACTTTTGGCTAGCCAATTCTCTTGTAAAATCAAGGCTTAAAGAACCGTTTAAGTCTTTTAGGCTTCCTTGGAAATCAACATTAAAATTAATTTTTTTCTTATTAACTAAACGCATATCCTGGGGCTGATTTGGATAGGAAGAAAAATCCAGTTTTAACGAAAAAGGGTCATTTAAAAGAGCTTTACCCTTTAAAAGGCAAGGTATATTATTTACAGAAAATGAGAGTTTATCGATTTCGAATAGAGGGTACTGGATTTTCGCTAAAAAATCTATATTGAAAATATTTAAATTTGACCCAATCCCCCCGATTATTCGGGTAGATTTTTTAGGCCGGGAAAATAACTTCTTCAGCCTTTCCCAATAAACATTAGTCCAATTTTTTGGTTTCGATGGAGTGAAAAAATTACTTATATAAGAAAAACCATTTATCTTTAAATAATTCTTCTCTAACATCCCCCATAATTTTAGATATAAATTATTATACTCAACTTCTATATTTTCTAAATTAAAATAATCACCACTAAATTGAAAATTGAAATTATAACTGATATACTCAGAGGCTTTGCTTCGATTTAAATTGGCTAGCTTATCTGAAGAAACTGTTTGTAATTGGCTTATTCCCTGACCCAAAATATTATTTGCATCAGCATTTAGCCCCATATCAAACCAAAAATAACTGACCGCTTCGGGATCTTGAGAAAGAATTAAAACTGAATCTCGGAATGAAATATTTGCGGCCTGCCTTTTTCGAAGGATTTCTTGGATTAATTCTTGATTATCTTTGATTAATTTCAGAAGGCCTGAAAAATCAGCCTGCATCTTATGCAAAACAAAATCATGAATAACTATTTTTCTTTTTGCGATAAAAGAAGAAATTGAAAATTTTAAGCTTATATTTTTAAATTCCAGAAACCTTTTCTCAACCGAAGAAGAAGTAGGGCTGAGCTTGGGCTCATCTAAAATTATGCGGTTAGGCGGAAAATAAAATATTTTCTTAACTGTAAAATTTCTTGAAATAGCTTGATTAATATTTTTTTGAATTTGGACCCGATGCCTGAAAAAATAAATATTAACAATAAGCGTAATTATTAACAGGAGTGAGAATAAAAGCAGTAGTACAAAACAGGCTTTTTTAATAAGAGGCTTTTGTAAAAAATTGGCCATCTATATAAAACTCAACTTTATCGATAAAATATACCGCTTTTAGCTCCCGATCGAGAGCAGTCTTATATCTATATTCCTTAAAATCACGAAAAATAAGGCTGATTTGCTGAAAATTAAAAATCTTTTTCTCTATTTCGGCTGCCGCCTCTTGGTTGTTTTCGGTCTGAGCAGCCTTAAAAAGATACATCAAAGAAAATAAATTTACCTTTGATTCGGGATAATAATTTATATATTCCAAAAATTTGCTTGCGGAGTCTTGGTAATTTCTGATTACAAAATAATATTCACCTACCGCAAATAAGGACTCTTTAGCGAATTTGGAATCCGGAAAATCTCGGGCCAATCTATTAAAATAGAAAAAAGCGAAATTTTTATCGTTGGACCGTGCTAGGAACCTCCCCTTATAATATAGGCTCCTAGGGGTTTGTGCATAAAGATATGCTGGGGAAAGAATTATAAAAGCTAAAAATATCGGCAATATTTTTCTGGAAATCATAGTTAAATATTATACCAGAAAATAAGCTTGATGGAAATTAATAGTATTGCTTAATCAAAAAATAAAGAACTTTAACGTTTGGTCCACTGGAATCTGCGACGAGCGCCTTTGCGGCCATATTTCTTTCGTTCTTTAGCGCGTGGGTCTCTGGTAAGTAAGTCTTCTCTTCGGAATTGTATTCTTAGTTGAGGGTTGAATTCCACTAAACACCTTGAAATACCTAAACTAAGAGCGCCGGCTTGACCGCCAATTCCGCCACCTTTTACATTGGCAGCAATATCGATTTTACCTTCTAATTCTGAAACAACCATCGGTTTGGTAACTTGCATTAAGTTATCGATTGTAGAAAAATAATCCTTGAAATCTTTACCGTTAACAATAATTCTGCCGTTGCCTTTAGGAAACACTCTAACCCTGGCCACAGCTTCTTTTCTTCTCCCGGTAGCAGTAAAAAATTCTTTTGCTTTTGTTTTTTCTTTCATACTACACTTCTATTAATCTAGGTTTTTGAGCTTGCTGGCTATGCTCTGGGCCAGCATATATTTTTAATGACTTAAGCATTTCTCGGCCCAAATGGTTTTTTGGTAACATACCCTTTACTGACAGCTGAAGAGCCTTAACCGGATTTTTATCCATTAAAGTCTTCATGGTTATCTCTTTACGGCCGCTTGGGTATCCTGAATATTTGTCATAAATCTTAGACTCTAATTTATTAGTGGTTACTTTAATCTTGCCAGCATTCACAACAACTACCCTATCACCGCAAAGGAAATTGGGAGTATAGGTCGGCTTGTTTTTACCCTGTAAAATTTTAGCAATCTGGGTAGATAAACGCCCTAAAACCCGGTCTTTTGCGTCGATTAAAAGCCAATTTCTCTCTTCTTTATTGTAAAATTTAGTCTTTCGCATAAGGGTTTTTATACCATATTCTCAGAAATTGTCAATATTTATATTTTTTAGATCTATTTTTTCCTCATAAAGTGCTTTCCCAACGACAACCCCCCAAACAAAGGGCATTTTCTCTTTTACCTTTTTAAAATCATCCTCTGAGGAAACTCCTCCGGAAAGAATAATATTCATATCTTTAAAAACTGCTAAATTATCAGAATCAGCGCAATTTAGGCCTTCCAGGGTACCATCCCTGGATATATCGGTATATATAATCCATTTTATACCCTTAAGTTGTAAATAAGCAATAAAATCGAGGCCGCTAAAATCGGTTTGAGTTTGCCAGCCGTTTATAGCTAAACAAGAATTGATAACATCAACACCGATGGCTATCCTGTCGGTACCGATTTCGGTAATCAAGCTATTTAAAAAATCCTCATCTAGCCCCTTAGTACCAATTATTATTCTTTTGGCTCCCCAAGAAATTAGTTTTTTAGCTTTTTCTAGATCCCGAATACCACCGCCGATTTCGACATCGATACTAACCCGGCTTAAAATATTTTTTATCAATTCAATATTGTCTCCCTGGCCTAATGCAGCAGAAAGATCGACCAAGTGTAATAAACTCGCTCCCTGATCTTTGAATTTCTTTGCGATTTCAATAGGATTATCGCTGTATACTATAGAATTGCAAGGGTCACCTTTTAATAGCCGGACCACTTTGCCCTGATATAAATCAATAGCTGGTATTATTCTCATAATTCTAAAAAATTGTTAAATACTTTCAATCCTTTACTTTGACTTTTTTCAGCATGAAATTGTAAAGCCCATATATTATCCTTACAAATGCTGGAAGCAAACTCAACCCCATAATTGGTAGTAGTTAATATGTCTTTTTTATTTTTTGGTTCGCAATAATAAGAATGTACAAAATAAAAATAACTTAAATCTTTAACTCCTTTAAATATAGTTTTGGGTTTTTTATCCGGGGAATCGGAAAATTTAACCTGATTCCATCCCATATGAGGAATGATAAGATTTTTTTTATCAAATCTGATAACCCTTCCTTCAATAACCCCTAAACCCTCTAGGCCTGGGGCCTCTTGGCTTTTTTGAAATAAAACCTGCATCCCAATACAAATCCCCAAAAAAGGCACCCCTTCTAAGATTCTTTCTCTTAAAAGGTTGAAAAGTTTTTTCTTTTTTAACTCCTGGATAGTCTTTCCAAAATGGCCTACTCCAGGAAAAATTATTTTTTTTGCCTTTCTTATCAGCTCTTTAGAATCGGTAACCCTTACATTTTTTTCCAAAATCTTAGCAGCGTTTTCCACGCTTTTTAAATTTCCAGTTCCGTAATCAATAACTGCTATCATAATATAAAATCAGATATTAATCTATTATTCCTTTAGTAGAAGGGATACCTTTACGGCGAGGATCGATTTGAGTAGCTTGGTCTAGAGCTTTCCCCATGGCTTTAAAAAGCGCCTCTAAAATATGGTGAAGATCTCCTTGACCGGATTTGATAATATAAACCAAGCTTACTCCAGCATGCTGGGTAAAAGAATCTAAAAATTCCTCGGCATGCTTGAAGGTAAAATTAGTATCATCAAAAGTAGATTTTTCTAAAACACCGGCTAATTCTGAGTCATGGCTGCCTTGCTGTAAAGACGGTCTGCCGCTTATATCGATACTGGCCTCAACAACGACTTTGTCCATAGTCAAAGAAAAAGAACCATAACGGTTTATACCTTCTTTTTCTCCTAAGGCAGCTTTAAAAGCTTTCCCTAGAGCTATTCCGATATCTTCTATTATATGATGCTGAAGGTCGCCTTTAGCCTGTAGTTTGAGATCAAATAAACCGTGAAAAGCAAATAGAGTCAAAAGGTGGTCAAGAGGCTCAAAGCCGGTACTAATTTTGGTATCCCCTTTCCCATCGACAACAAGCTCACCCTTTATATCTACCTCATTTGTCTTTCTATTTATCCCGGCCTTGCGTAACTTTTTCTTATTTTTTTTAAAAAACCACATACTTTCTCCTATAAAACCTTAAGATAATCTTTTTTTGACGCTTTCGATGTGCTTTGTCATTCCTTCCAAATTGGCTATTTGCTCTAAGACACCTACCTCTTCACTTAAAGCTTTTTTAGTATAACTTATAACATGGATTTCCTTTAAAAAATCTTTTGCTGATAGACAAGAAAAAAACTTACTGCTTCCGCCAGTAGGTAAAACATGGCTTGGGCCAGCAGTATAATCGCCTAAGGCTACTGGAGTATATTCCCCTAAAAATATTGCTCCGGCATTTCGGATTTTTTTCAATAAAGAAAGCGGTTTTTTAGTTAAAATCTCTAAATGTTCCGGTGCTATTTTATTAACCACTTCACACCCTTTATCTAAATTGCGAACCCTTAAGGCTAAACCAGTGACTTTTTTCTTACGGATTTCGCGAATAATTTTTCGAGAATTAGTAACCAATACCCCTAAACCATTATGATGTTCGATTTGCGATTCCATATCAGCGATAATATGTTCCGGATTAGCATCTTTGGAAGCTAAAATAACAACCTCTGAAGGCCCGGCTAACATATCAATATCGACCTGGCCGAAAAGCTGACGTTTAGCTTCGGTAACAAATTCGTTGCCCGGACCTACTATTTTATCAACCTTTTTAATAGTTTTGGTTCCGCAGCCAAGAGCGGCTATAGCTTGAGCGCCTCCGATGCGGTATATTTCTTTAATCTTAAGAAGCGATGCCATTGCAAGAATAAAAGGGTTAATTTGTTTTTCTTTATTAGGAGGGGAAACCAGAACTATCTCTTTAACTCCAGCTACCAATGCTGGAATTACCGACATATAGACTGATGAAACCAAAGGAGCTGTCCCGGCCGGAACATACACCCCTACCCTCTCTAAAGGCACATAACGGCTTATTAAGGTCTTCCCATTAGTATTTTTAACCCGGGTAGTCTTTGGAATTTGCTGTTTATAAAACTTGGTTACATTATCGATGGCGGTTTTAAAAGCTCCGATTATCGAAGAGTCTAATTCGTTAAAAGCAGCGCTTATTTCTGATTCGCTTATTTTTAACTCCTTATAAGTTATCTTTGCCTTATCGAACTTTTTGGTATACTCTAAGAGTGCAGTATCTCCATTTTCTCTAACATTCTTTATTATCTTAGCAACCTTTTCGTGGATTTTATTTTTTCTTGCTCTACTCTTAGCAAGTATTTTTTCTAAACTTTCGATATTTCGTACTACTCTCATAATTTTACAATTTCTTTAAAACAATCTTTGATTTTTTTAGAATAACCGCTGTCAATTCTCTCAAAGACACCTTTAGCTAAGTTGTCCCTTCCTCCGCCTTTTAAAAATAGCTTATCTTTACAACTATTAACAAATTTCTTGGAAGTTATGCCTTTTTTCACTAAATCTTCGGTGGCTGCGCAAATAAAAATATTCTTATCTTCCAAAGAAGAAGATAAAAAAATGAATACAGAACGTAATTGTTTTTTTACCATATCTGCTAAATAAAGTAAAGCGTCATAATCATTACCTGAAAAATGGTGATTTAAAAAATTAATACCTTCGACTTCTTCTTTTTCATCAATTATCTCCCTGGACTTTAAAGCCATAATCTCTTTAGCAAGAGTTTTATTCTTTTGACTCTGTGATTTTAATTCTTCTTTCATCTTTTTAATTGATTCAACTAGAAGTTTGGAAGATGTTTTTAAACTAGCACAGGCCAAACCAACAGTTTCTTTTAAATCACAAACCTCCCTATAAGCTTTGTTGCCCACTACCGCTTCGATTCGTCTAATACCGCTACTAATCGAAGATTCTGAGGTGATAAGAAAAAAACCAATTTGAGAAGTATTATCCAAGTGGGTACCGCCGCAAAGCTCTTTGCTGTAATTACCGATTGAAACTACCCTAACCTGATCCTGGTATTTATCTTTAAAAAAGGCTAGGGCACCTTGCTTTTTAGCCTCCTCAAAAGATAGATTGTCTTTAAAGACTTTATCGGCTTTAAAAATCAAAGAATTTACTTTATTTTCGATTTCGTCTAATTCTTCCCGGCTAAGGGCTTTAAAATGTGTAAAGTCAAAACGGAATTTATCTTTATCAACCAAAGAACCTTGCTGGGTAACGTGTTGGCCTAAAAATTTACGTAAAACCGCCTGCAAAAGGTGAGTTGCAGTATGAGCACGCATAAGAGCTTTTCTTCGTTCGATATCAATAGATAACTTTGCTTTTCCTTTTTTTATTTCTCCGGTTATCACCCTGCCTCTGTGGACTACAACATCTTGAATCATAAATACCTGATCAACCTTAAATTCTCCGCTTGGTACCTCAACAATACCCTCATCAGTTAACTGCCCCCCGGATTCAGGATAAAAACAAGTTTGATCTAAAACGATTAAACCTTCTTGCCCCTTCTTTAAAACTTTTATTTTTTTATCCCCAGGCTGACTAATATTTAAAGGCATTAAATCTAAAATTTTTGCCTCAGTTTCTAAACATTGATAACCTTTAAATTTAGTACTGCCTTTAAAATCAAAACCCGATTCTTTAAATATGTTTTCATCGAACATACTTTTGCCGCGTGAACGTTCCTGTTGCTGACGCAATAACTCCTCAAACCCGCCTTCGTCTACCTTTAATTTATTCTTCTGGACGAGTTCTTTACTTAACTCAATCGGAAATCCGTATGTATCATATAACCGAAAGAGAACTTGGGCACTTAAAGTATCTTCTTTATTTTGTTTTGTCTTTTTTATTTGAGCTATTAACTGCTCTTTTCCTTCTTTCAAAGTAGAAAGAAACTTCTCTTCTTCAACCTTTATAACTTTACTGATGACATCTTTTTTTCTTTTGATTTCAGGATATGCTTTTCCCATAAGCCCGCAAATAGAACTAACCAAAGCATAAAGAAAGGGTTCCTTATACCCGAGCAGATTAGCGCTCCAGGAAGCTTTTCGGATAATTTTTCTTATTACATACCCTCTTTCTTCATTGGAAGGGTAAATACCGTCGGATATAGAAAACACAGCCGCACGGGCATGATCGACTATAGCATTTATCAAATCTCTTTCTTCGTTGCTGAGATCATTAACGCCTATTATTTCTTGCACCGCCTCAACTAAAGGCGCCAAAATATCGATTTCAAAATTCGACTTTTTAGCTTGAAGAACACAAGCCATCCTTTCTAGCCCCATGCCGGTATCAATATTTTTTTGAGGCAAAGGCTCTAATTTATTTTTATCAACTCGGTTAAATTGGGTAAAAACTAAATTCCATATTTCAACAAACCGGCCGCAACTGCAATCGGGATCACACTCAGGCCTCCTGCAACCCACATTCTCTCCCTGATCAAAGAAAATCTCCGAACACGGCCCGCAAGGGCCATTGGGCCCTTCACTTGGTGCATTAGCCGGCCAAAAATTACTGTCTGCCCCCAATTTAACTATTTTATTTTCACTGACTTTAATTGTATTTTTCCACACATCGTAGGCTTGCTGGTCATCTTCATAGACTGAAACCCAGAGTTTATCTTCGTTGATTTTTAATTCTTTGGTCAAAAATTCCCAAGCGAACCCAATAGCCTCTTTTTTGAAGTAATCACCGAAAGAAAAATTACCCAGCATCTCAAAAAAAGTATGATGATATGCGGTTTTGCCTACTCTTTCTAAGTCTCCGGTACGCAAGCACTTCTGACAAGAGGTTGCCCGGCTAACATCCTTTTTTTCACCCAAAAAATATTTTTTGAATTGGTTCATTCCGGCTGAAGTAAAAAGGAGTGATTCATCATCGGGGACTAAGGTATCAGATGGAAAAAACTTGTGCTTTTTTTTCTTAAAAAAATCTAAATATTTCGTTCGCAATAAGTCAGTCTTCAAATCTCTTAACTCCAACTTTTTCCATTTCCTGAAATATATCCGAATAACTAAATCCTTTTGCCGCTAAAGCCCTGACTATTCGTTGCCAAATCTTTTTTTGAGGAACTTCCATCCTTTGGTAATAATTTACTTTCTTCTTAATGATTTCCCGAATTTTTTTACTGTAATCAATGTCGGGGCTCAGGGCTCTTTTTCTTAAATTAGGGCAAATACCCAGTTTTTTTAAATTAAAATCTATTCTTCTTGGCCCCCAACCCTTATCTAAAGAGTTAGAGACAAAAATATCAACAAATTCCTTATCATCTATATATCGATTTTCTTCTAAATACTTTATCACCTCTTCAATAGTTGAAGAAGGATATCCTTTTTGTTTAAACCGAGAAATTATTTCAAACCTGCTTCTAGCCCGATACTTCAGCAACAAAAAGGCATAATTGAGTGCTTTACTAAAATCTTTCAATTACTTATTTTTTGAGAACGATATACTGCCTATTAGTCTTCACTAAACAGCTACCGGTTATCTTAGATGTTACTTTTTCAAATTCTTTTACGCTGTTTACCTCTTTATTCTCAATTTTTAAAATCAGATCACCAGCCCTAATACCGCTTTTCCCAGCCGGAGAATCTTCTTCAACACCTACTACTATCACACCTTTATTGCCTTTAATCCTAAAGCGGCGTTTATAAATATCGTTTAAATCCTCAACGCTCATCCCACGAAAACTTGCACCGGATTCAGCTTCAGCTTCTTCCAGTTCTTCGATATCTGTAGGCATTTTTCCGATTCTAATGCTTAAACTCTTCTCTTTATTGGCCCGCATAATTTTAATTGGGACCTCTTCCCCGACTTCCGAAGAAGACACCATTCTTACCAAATCTCTGGTTGTCTTTACACTTAGATTGTTAAAGGCTAATATCAAATCACCTTCCTTAAGCCCTCCCTTATCAGCTGGTGAATCTTTATAAACTTTTAAAACAATCACCCCTTCTCTCTCTTTTATTCCAAAATACTTTCTTAAGTCTTCATTTAAATCTTGAATATTTACTCCAAGCCAGCCATAAAGAATTTTTTCACCCTTTATTAATTTGCTTAAAACTCGTTTAGCTTTATTAATCGGTATCGCAAAACCTAAGCCCTGATACCCTCCAGAGGTAGTAATTATAGCGGTATTAATACCAATAATCTCTCCTTGTAGGTTAACTAAAGGCCCTCCGCTGTTACCAGGGTGATTTGCCGCATCGGTCTGAATAAGATCGTCGTAACTCCTGTCTCTTCTGCCTAAAGCCGGCATATAACGGTGTAGGGCGCTTACTACGCCCACAGTTACGGTTGGTTCGGGATTTTCAATAGCGAACCCAAAAGGATTACCTACCGCAACAACCCAATTACCAATTCTAAGGGCATCAGAATCTCCTAATTTTGCAACTGGGAGATTTTTGGCATCGATTTTAATCACTGCCAAATCAGTGCGTTTATCAATTCCGGTAACTTCGGCATCATACTCTCTTCCGTCAGAAAGTTTAACCTTTATCTCGCTAGCACCGGATACGACATGTTCATTGGTAAGAATATAGCCGTCTTTATCAATTATAACCCCGCTTCCTAAGCCAAACCTTTTTTGTTCGCGCTCGGGCATATTGCCAAAAAATTCTTGAAAAAATTCTTGAAAAGGATCACTTTCAGACCCGCCAAACGGTGTTCCAAAATAAAACTGATTTCCGATTTTTTCTTTAACGGTACTACTTATTGAAACAACTGACTTTCCAGTCTTTGAAGCTACTTCAATAGTTGCTTTTTCTAAAGCAGATGCACCTTGTGCAAAAATCACCAAAGGCGTAAAGGATAAAATTATTGCTGCGATTATAAACTTTCGCATACTAGCCTCCTTGATTATTAATTGGTTATTTTTTAATTTTGCTTCCTATTTGCTGGCTGTTGATTTATCTAAGTCTTCAATTACCTGATTTCTTAATGCCTCATCTTCTCTAATTAAGCTGCGAAGCTGTTCTTTACCTTGGGCAAGATTTTTCTCGTTATAGGAAAACCAACTTCCGGCTTTCTTTATGATACCATTTTCAATCGCTGCATCGATTAAAGCTCCTGATTTTGAAACTCCTTCATTGTACATTATCTCAAAGATTGCTTCTTTAAACGGTGGGGCAACTTTATTTTTAACTACTTTTGCTCTTACTCTTATTCCAGTAATGCCTTCTTTATCAGAAACACTGGCTATTCTTCTTAGGTCAATCCTTACAGAAGAATAAAATTTTAGAGCTCTTCCGCCTGGGGTTACTTCAGGCGACCCAAACATCACCCCGACTTTCTCCCTAATCTGATTAATAAATACTACGCAAGTTTTGGATTTACTTATAGCTGCAGTTAATTTTCTTAATGCCTGACTCATTAACCTGGCCTGGAGTGCAATTCGAGAATCACCCATTTGTCCTTCAATCTCAGCCTTAGGCACCAAGGCTGCAACAGAATCGATTACCACTAAATCTACAGCGTTAGATCTAACTAAAGCCTCAACAATTTCTAAAGCTTGTTCGCCGGTATCAGGCTGGGATATTAAAAAATCTTCTAGATTGACGCCGATGAGTTTGGCATAGGTTGGATCAAAAGCATGCTCGGCATCTATAAAAGCTGCTACGCCACCGTTAGCCTGGGCTTGAGCTATAATACTTAAAGTCAAAGTTGTCTTACCTGATGCCTCGGGTCCATAAATCTCAATTGCCCGTCCTCGCGGTAAGCCTTTAACTCCCAAAGCTTTATCTAAAGAAATTATCCCGGTTGGTATCACCTCAACATCTAGATTAGCTCCTTCTCCCATCTTCATTATCGCTCCTTTACCGAATTGTTTCTCGATCTGGGAAAGTGCTAAATCTAGGGCCTTTTTCTTATTATTTAAGGCAGTATTTTTTTCTTTTGTCATAATTCCTCCTTGATTGAGTGTGATTAATAATTAAATTATACTCTTTAGGTTATTAGGTGTCAAATAAGTTTCAAAACCGAAATTCTTTTTTTTCAATTATTTTTTTTATATTATCTTTATGACGTACTACAACAAAAATAAATACTGAAAAAGCAAAAATTTTAAACTCAATCGATAGAGAAAATATCAAAGAAAATATAAAAAACGCAAACACACTGCTTATCGAGGCCAACGACACTGTTTTAAATAGAGAAAAAATAATTATCCAAGTTAAAACCGCAATGAAAAAAAGAATAATTAAATAAGGAAAAATTATGCTTAAGCCGATTATCCCTCCTAGAGTCGTTGATACCCCTTTACCGCCTTTAAATTTAAGGAATACTGGCCAATTATGGCCGCAAATACTGGCTACAACCGCCAAGATAAAAATAATAGCTGCTGAGTTTTGAGTAAGAATTAAAACCAAAACCGGAGCTAGAAATCCTTTTAGAAAATCAAGGATAAAAACAGCTATTCCCCATTTTTTGCCTAATACCCTGGTCACATTTGTAGCTCCGATATTACCCGAACCAAGAGTTCTGATATCGGTACCTTTGGCAATTTTAACTATTAGATAACCAAAAGGTATACTGCCTAAAAAATAACTAATTATGATTGGAATTAATTTTACCATTTACTTCTTTAGCCCCCCTTGTAAAATAATCAAATCCTGATATTAAAGTAAAAAATACCGCTAACAAGGAAATACCAAAACCATAAGGTATTCCGATTAAAATCCACAAAATTGTAAACATTTGAGAAAAAGTAGTAAGCTTTCCCCAAATAGTCGGCGCAATATTAATTTCGATTTTAAGAAAATGTAAAATTATAAACCCTAAAAGCATAATGACATCCCGGCTAACCACTACCAAAACAACCCATAAATAAATATCAAAATCCAAAAGATAGAGAGAAATAAAGGCTGTTAGCAGTAATAATTTATCGGCTAAAGGATCTATAATTTGCCCTAATTCTGATTTTTCTTTCTTAATCCTGGCTACTAATCCGTCAAAAAAATCACTAAGTATTGCTATAATAAAAACTGCAGTTGCAAAAGAACGCAGGTAAGGATGAGTTTTAGAATATATCAATAAAGAAACAAATACCGGAATAAGCACAATCCTAACACTTGAAACCTTATCTGCAAAACTCATAATATTGATTAAGTTTAAGTTTTTATTTTTTTACTGCTTTTAATTCTGCCCCATCGTAAGGACAATATTTTAGCGAAGAATCAAAATGCCGGCCGCAGGTTGGACAATATTTTTTATTGATTTGAGAACCGATTATAGCACCTCCGATAGCCCCTGCTGCAGCGCCAATAGCAGCCCCTTCGCCGGTTTCTCCGGACTGATGGCCAATAACCGCTCCCAAACCACCGCCTAATACGGCACCGGTTGCTGCTCCTTTTTGAGTAGTAGTGCAGCCAGCTAATAACACTGCAACAACAATCCCTAAAGATATTCTTTTCATCCTACCTCCTTTATTCGACCATTTCGATACGCTTTGGCGGCCACCAAATGAATATTGCCTTGCCGACGATATCTTCCTTATCAACAAAACCCCAAAATCTGCCGTCTAAAGATGAGATGCTGTTATCGCCCAAGAAAAAATATTTGCCCTCTGGAACTACTATAACTTCGCCTTCTTTCCCATAATCTCCCTGATTATAATAATAATTTCTCGCAATACGCGGGTCAACTACTATTTTACCATTTACATAAACATTCCCGTCTCGCAAAGTTATTTTATCGCCGTCTAAGCCGATAAGCCTCTTGATATAGGCTTTTTTCCGATCATGGGGTGGGATAAAAACTATTATATCGGATCTTTTAGGCTCTGAAAAACCTGGAAGACGAAAATCGGTAAAAGGAATTTTTGGTCCGTAACTTAATTTACTTACGAATATCTTATCGCCGGGCATCAAAGTCGGCACCATTGAAGTAGTTGGTATTTTATAAATTTGGAAGAAAAAAGTCCTCAAAAATATTGCTAAAACCGCAGCAATAAGAATAGACTCTACCCATTCTCTAACTTTGCCTTTTTTCTTTGTTTTATTATCCGTCATAAATCATACCCCCTCTACATTCTCAAAACCTCTAAAAATGCATCCTGGGGTATTGTCACATTGCCCAGCTGCTTCATCTTCTTTTTTCCTTTTTTCTGTTTCTCCCAGAGTTTACGTTTACGAGTAACGTCTCCACCATAACATTTCGCAGTAACATTCTTTTTTAATGGTGCTACCCGCTCTGAAGCAATCACTTTTGATCCAATTGCTGCCTGAATATTAACCTCATACATTTGACGAGGAATCAATTTTTTTAATTTCTCAACTACTGTTCTAGCCTTGCTTTCGGACTCTTGCTTGTGTACTAAAAGAGCAAAAGCTTCGGTTTTTTTGTGATTAAACAAAACATCAATTTTTACAATATCAGTTTTTCTGTATCCGATAAATTCATAATCAAAGGAAGCATATCCTTTACTTACTGACTTTATTTTATCATAAAAATCGACAACTATCTCACTCAAGGGAAGATTAAACACAATACCAAGCCGGTCTTTACCTAGATAATCCATTTTAACAAATTCCCCTCTTCTTGACTTAGCCAATTCACATAAAGAATCCATCGCATCTACCGGGGTAACTATAGTTGCTTTAACGTAAGGTTCCTCGGTTTCTTCAATATTGGAAGGATCGGGAAACTGATGCGGGCTTTCTACTTTTGTAATTTCATCTTCTCCTTTGATTTTAATTTTATACATTACATTCGGAGAAGTTAAAATTAAATCTAGGTCATATTCCCGCTCTAATCTTTCCTGCACTATCTCCATATGCAATAAACCTAAAAAACCACATCTAAAACCATAACCTAAACTTCCTAAATTATCCGGTTCGTAGACAAAAGAAGAGTCGGATAATTTTAATTTCTCAATTGCTTGACGTAATATTGGGTAATCTTTAGGAGAAGAAGGGAAAATCCCGCAGAAAACCATCGGTGACATCTTTACATAACCGCCAAAGGCCAAATCAGCTGGCTTAACGGCAGAAGTCACAGTATCTCCGACATCAATATCTTGAGGATTTTTTATATTACAGCAGACATATCCTACCTCACCGCAATTTAGGCCTTCTCTTTTTGTTGCTTCAGGCAAAAAAGCCCCAACTTCTTCAACTCGATAAGTCTTCTTTTGATGCATCAAAAGAATATTATCTCCAACGCTTATCCTGCCGTCAAATACCCTTAGAAATAATATAACTCCTCGATATGAATCATAAGCTGAATCAAAAAGAACGGCTTTTAAAGGTTTTTTGGGATCTCCCTGCGGTGGCGGAACTTCCTCTACTACCCGTTTTAGGAGTTCTTTAACCCCCTTGCCTTCTTTAGCTGAAACAAGAGATATTTCTTCTTTTTTAAATCCAAATATTTCAAAAAGCTGCTGACAACATCGTTGAGTATCAGCTCCGGGAAGGTCAATCTTATTAAGAGCCGGAATAATTCTTAAATCGCTCTCTAATGCAAGGTGAAAATTAGCCACCGTTTGGGCTTCTACTCCTTGCGAAGCATCAATTAACAATATCGCCCCTTCACACCCTTTTAAAGATTTAGCCACCTCATAAGCAAAATCAACATGCCCAGGGGTATCGATAAAATTCAGTATATAACTCTGTCCTTCAAATGGTAAATCCAACCTTACTGCTTTTGCTTTTATCGTAATGCCCCTTTCTTGCTCAAGCTCCATGCTATCTAACATTTGCTGCCGCAGCTTTCTTTTATTAACGGTTTCTATCATCTCCAAGAACCTGTCAGCTAAAGTTGATTTACCATGGTCAATGTGGGCAATGATACAAAAATTTCTTATATTTTTTTGAGTACTCATTTATTTATTTCCCTTATTAAGGCCTCTATTACGCCGTCGATACCTAAATTGCTAGTATCGATATAAGTGGCATCTTCACTAACTTTTAAGGCTCCAACCTTACGATTCTTATCAGCATAATCTCTTTTTTCCAAAGCTTCCTCGGTTTCCTTTAAATCTATATTCATACCTTTTCCCCTTAATTCTTCAAACCGTCTTTGGGCCCTAATTTTGGGATTAGCATCAAGATAAAATTTATATTCGGCCTCGGGAAAAACAACGGTTGTTATATCACGTCCTTCAACTACACAATCATCTCCGGCAGCTAGTTTTCGCTGCAAATCAACCATTATCTCTCTAACTTCAGGATAAGATACGATAATCGATATACTTTTATCGATACGAGGCTGGCGTATTTTTGTAGTTACATCATCCCCATTGAGATATATCCGGTTATCTTGAAATCTTATATTTAACTCTTTGGCTAATTTACTCAAAGCTAGCCTATCGGTTAAATCAACTCCTTCATTTAAAACTTTTAAAGTTAGGGCGCGGTAAGTGGCCCCGGTGTCTAAGTAAAAAACATTGAGTTTTTCCGCCAGAAGCCGGGCAATTGTTGTTTTTCCGCTGCCAGCAGGCCCATCTATGCCAATAATCATATTAACTTTTGTTGTTTTAGATTTATCTTGTTGATTAAATTAATTATCTTTTTTTTATCACCATTTTTTATTAATTTTCCAAAACTAGCCAGGGTTTTTTGAAATTGTTTAAGATCTATTAAAATATTGGCCCGGTTAGAAAGAAAAATTTCTGCCCAAACGCAAGAAGGCGATTTTGATATCCGGGTCAGGTCCTTAAAACTCTTTGATGAGAATTTTAAATAATCTTTAGGTACCGAATGAGTAAGTGAAAACGAAATCAAATGCGGCAGGTGCGACACAAAAGACAGTACCTTGTCATGAAACTCAGAATCAACAAATTCAACTCGTGAACCTAAGCTTTGCCATAATTGTTTTATTTTTCTAACAGCCTTTTTTCTTGAAGAAGATGTTATCAAACAAAGCTCTCCCTGATATAGTTTAGGATTACTGAATTGGGCCCCGCTTTTCTCGCTGCCGCATAAAGGATGACAGCCTACAAATTCTACTCTTTGAGGTAAATACTTTTTAGCTGATTTTTCAATTATCTTCTTGCTGCTACCTAAATCAAAAACGATAGCTCCCTTTTTTAGAAAATTCTTCATTTTTTTAAAATATTCTTCTATAACCTCAACCGGCATAGCCATTGCTACTAAATCAGCGTCTTTTACACATTCTTCTAAATTTAAATCAACTCGATCAAGGATTTTCAGTTTTTTTAGTTTCTGATAGGCCATTTTACTTCGAGCATAACCTGACACCTCAATTGCAGAAAATTCATTTTTTAAGGCCAAAGCTAAAGAGCCTCCCATAAACCCTACTCCTAATATCGCTATCTTTCTAACATCTCTCATATTTCTCGATCTATACTCTTAGCAACAGCTTTTAATTCTTTCATTAATTCTGAAAAAGTCTCTGGCAATAATTGTTGAGAACCATCGCTTAGAGCTTCTTGCGGGTTAGGATGAACCTCGATTAAAAGGCCATCAGCACCTGAGGCAACCGCAGCTTTACTTAAAGGATTAACCAATCCCCACTTACCGGCCGCATGTGAAGGATCAATAATAACCGGTAAATGCGACAGCATTTTTATTGAAGGCACTGCACTTATATCCAAGGTGTTGCGGGTAAAATCCTCAAAGGTTCGTATACCTCTTTCACATAGGATTACATTAAAATTACCTTCGGATAAAATATACTCGGCACTCATCAACAACTCTTTTATGGTTGCACTTAATCCCCGCTTTAAAATTACCGGCTTCTTGGTCTGTCCGACTTCTTTTAGAAGGTTAAAATTTTGCATGTTACGGGCACCGATTTGTAAAATATCAGCATATTTAGCTACTAAGCCAACATCCCGCGGATCCATAACCTCGGTCGCGGTAGCGATATCGAATTTCTCAGATGTCTCTTTCAATAACCTCAAGCCTTCTTCGCCTAACCCCTGAAAATTATAAGGTGAACTACGGGGCTTAAATGCTCCGCCACGCAAGCATCCGGCACCAGACTCTTTTACTTTTTTAGCAACTTCCCTTATTTGGGCTTTAGTTTCAATCGCACAGGGGCCGGCAATAACAACGATTTTTTTTGCGCCGATTTCCAAACCGTCTCGTATTTTTATAATGCTATTTTCCTTTTTAAATTCCCGAGAAACCAACTTATAAGGTGGTAAGACTGTCATAACCTTGTCAACACCGGGAAAAACATCTAACGGCTGCAGCCGCACTACATCTTCAGGCCCAATAATCCCCACAATAGTCCTTTCTGCTCCTTTAGATACCATTGCTTTTAAGCCTAAGCTCTCTACCCGGGTGATAAGGTTATTTATTTCTTTATTTGTTGCGCCTTTTTTAAAGACAATTATCATTTTATCCTCCTAACAATTATTGTTTTCTATAAAACTCTTTAAGTGTTTTATAAGCTCGTTGTTTTCTTTCTGCAAGCCAACTGTAACTCTAAAGCAATTTTTAAGGCCCCAGCCCGATAAATTCCTTACTATAATGCCTTTTTTAAGTAAATAATTGCAGAGCTTTGATACATCTTTTTTAAAATCAACCAATATAAAATTAGTCGCGCTTTTACAATAATTGAGTTTATGCCTTTTAAATTCTTTATATAAAAATTGTTTTTCTTCTTTTACGTATTTTAAAACCTTTTTTAAAAATGCTTTATTATCCAGGGCTTCTCGCGCTGCCACTTGAGCAAATCTATTTATATTAAAAGGCTCTCTTACCTTATTTAAAACATCTGCTATTTCAATACTTGTTATGCCATATCCAATACGTAAACCTGCCAAACCGTAGGCCTTAGAAAAGGTGCGGGTTAATATCGTATTTGGTCTTTGTTTTAAAATTTCTAAAGTATTGGGTCCGTTTGAAGGCATAAACTCATAATAAGCCTCATCAAAAAAAACTAAAGTATCTCTAGGAATTGTTTTTAAAAATTTATTTACCTCCTCCTTATTGAGATAGCTCCCGGTTGGATTGTCGGGATTAGCAATAAAAATAATCTTGGTCTTTTTGGTAACTTTCTTCGCCATATCCTCCAAAGAATACTTAAAATTTTTTAACGGTACTTTAATCACTGTGGCGTTTTCGGCTTTTGCCTGGATTTCATAAATCAGAAAGGTCGGGTCAGCAATAATAATCTCATCCCCTTTATTTATAAAACTACGTAAAGTCAAGGTAATAATTTCATCGGATCCATTACCAAATACTATTTGTTCAGGCCCTACCTTTAACCGTTTTGATAAAGCTTTCCTTAAATAAAAGCAGCTGGCCTCGGGATAGCGGTTTATATTACTCAATTCTTTAAGTACTGCTTTTTTTATATAGTTTGGCGCAAATGGTATCTCATTAGAAGCTAATTTATAAACTTTGTCTAACCCAAGTTCTCGTTTAACTTCCTCAATTGGCTTACCAGGCTTATAATTTTTAA
>CAZGLF010000015.1:0-22094 GCA_964526615.1 uncultured Planctomycetia bacterium | reverse complement strand
GCCGTGCCAGGGCAGCTGCTGTTTCAATGATACCAACCACAACCGGTGCCGCTAAGGCAGTAGGTTTGGTGTTGCCGGAGTTAAAAGGCAAGTTAGACGGCCTAGCAATTCGTGTTCCAACTCCAACTGTATCAATTGTAGATGTAGTTTTGCAATTGGAAAAAGAATCTACTAAAGAAGAAGTAAATAAAGCTTTAGAAGATGCCGCTAATGGTAAGTTAAAAGGAATCTTAGGAGTAAGCAAGGCTCCGTTGGTATCAATAGACTTTAAGAAAAATCCTCTATCTTCAATCGTTGATGCTGACCAGACATTCTGCAATGGTGATATGGTGAAAGTATTATCTTGGTATGATAACGAATGGGGATATTCTTGCAGGGTAATAGATTTAATTAAGTACATGATGAAATAATTGAGAAATATTTTAAATTGGGAGTTTGTTTATGAATAAGAAATCCATTAAGGACCTAGATTTAAAAGATAAACGCGTATTAGTGCGCGTAGATTTCAATGTTCCTTTGGATAAAGACCGAAAGATAACAGACGACAATAGGATCCAAGCTGCAATGCAGACAATTAATTATGTGTTGGATGCTGGTGGAAAACTGATTTTAATGAGTCATCTTGGACGCCCTAAGGGCGAGAGGAAAGAAGAATTCAGTTTAAAACCGGTAGCCGATTACTTAAGTAATCTTTTGGGAAAAAATGTGAAGATGCTCGATGATTGTCTTGGCCAAGAAGTTAAATCTGCAGTTGAAAAGATGAATTCAGGGGATGTGATTTTGCTTGAGAATTTGAGATTTCACAAAGAAGAAAAGAAAAACGACCCTGACTTTGCAAAAGAATTAGCTTCATTAGGCGATGTTTACGTAAATGATGCTTTTGGCACTTGTCACCGGGCACATGCTTCAATTGAAGGGGTAACCCATCATCTTGAGGCAGCAGCAGGGTTTTTAGTCCAAAAAGAAATTCAATATTTTCAAAAAGTCCTGACTTCAGCCGAAAAACCTTTTATTTTTATCCTTGGAGGAGCAAAAGTCGCCGATAAGATTCCGGTAATTGAAAATATGATGGAGAAAGCCGATTCGATTTTAATTGGCGGAGCAATGGCTTATACTTTTATGAAGGTAAAAGGAGTAGGTATCGGGTCTTCCCGCTTAGAGCAAGAGAGCATCGAAACCGTAGAGAAAATATTTTCTAAAGCCAGTCAGCAGGATGTTGAAATTCTTTTGCCCCTAGATCATGTGGTTACTGATAATTTCGAATCACCGGTAAATATTAAAACCACTCAAGGCCAGTCAATTGAAGAAGGGTGGATGGGGGTTGATATTGGCCCAAAGACAATTGAATCATTTTGTGATAAAATAGCCCAAGCTAAGACTATTGTTTGGAATGGCCCGATGGGGGTATTTGAGAACGATAGTTTTGCAAAGGGAACCGAAGAATTGGCTAAAGCAGTCGGAGATTCAGCTGCAACTTCGGTAATCGGCGGCGGGGATACTGCAGCAGCAGTTGCTAAATTTTCGCTTGCGGATAAGATGTCACACATTTCAACCGGCGGCGGTGCATCCTTAGAGTATTTAGAAGGTAAAACCTTGCCGGGTATAGCAGCTTTAAGTGATAAATAAAGGTAACATTAATCAAAGGAAGGGGTTGTTATGAGAAAACTTCTTATTGCTGGTAATTGGAAGATGAACAAGACAATTAGTGAGGCCGTTGAATTAGTTAACGGTTTAAAACGTGAGGTAATCGATATCAATGAGGCAGATATATTAATAGCACCGGTATATACAGCACTTTCTGAGGTATCTGACCTTTTGATTGGTTCTAACATTGGTTTGGCCGCTCAGAATCTTTATTGGGAAGAAAAAGGCGCATTTACTGGAGAAGTATCTCCTTCGATGGTAAAAGATGCTGGCTGTGATTATGTAGTAATCGGCCACTCTGAAAGAAGAAAGTATTTCGGCGAGACCGATGAAGGAGTAAATAAAAAAATTAAAGCAGCTTTATCTGCTGGATTAATGCCGATAGTCTGTATCGGAGAATCGTTAGAAGATAGAGAAGCCGATAAAACAATTAATATTATTGAAACTCAGTTAAAAGGCGGTTTGGATTCTTTAAACGATCAAGATTTATCAAAGATAATTATTGCTTATGAGCCAGTTTGGGCAATCGGAACCGGAAAAACCGCAACCCCGGACCAAGCTCAAGAGGTGCATAAATTTATCCGCGGCTGGATAAAAGAGAAGTATTCTCAAGGTTTGTCACAGGATTTAAGAATTCTTTATGGCGGAAGTGTTAAGCCTTCCAACGCCAAAGAATTGATGCAGCAGGAGGATATTGACGGTGCTTTAGTTGGCGGTGCGTCATTAGAAGTTGAATCTTTTGTCGGGATAATAAAAAATTCTCTGGCAAAATAAAATTTTAAGGAGTGATTGTATGCTTTACAATATAGTTTTGGTAGTTCACGTTATTGTGGCTCTGGTTTTAATCGGTGTAATTTTGATCCAAAGAGGCAGAAGCGGGGGGCTGGTAGAAGCTTTAGGAGGAGTTGAATCGATTTTTGGGACCAAGACCAATTCTTTTTTTGTTAAAGCTACCGTTTTTTTGGCTGTCTGTTTTTTTCTCACTTCAATATCTTTAGCTTATCTTTCTAAACAAAAAGGGAAATCTTTAATGGGAAATTACAAAGAAGAGCCTGTCACTCAACAACAGCAAGCAGAACCTGTAGTTAGCCAAGAGAAAAACCAAGAACTTCCGCAGAACCAGCAAGAGCCTATTCTTCCAAATAATGAAGAAAAGTAAATTACTCTTAAGTTTTACAATAGTATTTTTACTGTTGTCGGCATTTGTTTTTGCTCAGGCCCCATTTAAAAAACCCTATCAAGATTATGAGATAGTTTGCGGCGTCGGCGGCGGCCAATTAATTATTCCCACTACCTCTGATCCGAAATCCTTTAACCCAATAGTTGCTCAAGAAACTTCAACTACTTCGATTACATCTTATATTTTCGAAGGCCTGACCAAGACTAACCCTATTACTTTAGAGGTAGAACCTAATTTAGCCCGCTCTTGGGATGTTTCAGAAGACGGAAAGGTTTGGACTTTTTATCTTAAAGAAGGGGTTTTTTTTAATGATGGGGTTGAATTGAGCGCCAAAGACGTAGTATTTACCTTTAAAAGTTTAATCTATAATCCAAATATTCCAACTAGCAGCAAAGATACTTTTACGGTTGAAGGCAAAGAGATCAAAGTAAAGGCTTTAGATAAATATAAGGTAGAGTTTAAGTTGCCGTTTGTATTTGCTCCTTTTTTAAGAGCTCTTTCTCATGACATTTTACCAGCGCATAAGTATCAAGAATTGGTTAGGCAAGGTAAGTTTTCTTTTGCCTTAGGCTTGGATTCAAAGCCCCAAGATATAGTCGGTACCGGCCCTTTTCTTTTAAGCGATTACCTGCCGGGAGAAAGAGTGATTTTGAAAAAAAATCCTTTTTATCACAAAAAAGATTCTTGCGGCCAGAAGTTGCCCTATTTAGATGAGATATTGTTTGTAATACTTGCTAATCCTGATACAGCTTTATTGAAGTTTATCGAAAGAGAAATTGATTACTATTCTCTTCGTCCCCAGGATTTAGGAATTCTTGGTCCTGAACAGGAAAAGGATAATTTTACAATTTATAATGCCGGGCCTTCTTATGGGTCAAATTTTATAGTATTTAATCAAAATGGTAAAAAGAGCCCTAAGGGCAAACCGTTTGTAGAACCTTATAAATTAAAGTGGTTTCAGAATCAAGATTTCCGCCAAGCAATAGCTTATGCTATTAATCGGGACAAGATAATTGATCTTTTAATGAATGGATTAGGAAAACCTCAATATTCTCCGGTGAGTGAGGCAAATACTTTTTACCATAGCCAAGACGTAAAGGCTTATCCTTACAGCCCTGAAAAAGCAAAGACAATCTTAAAAAGTATTGGGTTCAGAGACCGGGATAGTGATGGAGTCTTGGAGGATACAAAACAGAGGAACTTAGCAGTTAGCCTTTTCACTAACGCTAACGATACTCAAAGGGTTCAAATTGCTACTTTAATTAAGAAAGACTTAGAAAAAATAGGAGTAGATGTTCATTTTTTAGCACTTGATTTCAATAATTTGGTAGCTAAATTGACTGCTACTTTTGACTGGGAGATGATACTTATTGGGTTAACTGGAGGAATTGAGCCTTATTTTGGCAAGAATGTATGGTCTTATAAGGGTAACTTACATATGTGGAATCCGACTAAAGAACCGATAGCTGATTATGAAATTAAGATTGAGGAAATTTTCAACCAGGCAGCTAAAACTTTAGATGATGAAAAACGTAAAGAATTATTCAATAAATGGCAGCAAATAGTTTCTTATCAGGTACCTTTAGTTTACACTGTTACACCTTATTCAATCTATGCTGTTAGGGATAGATTCGGTAATCTTTACCCAACAATTTACGGAGGAGCATTTTCCCAGATAGAGCATATTTACATTGAAAAATAAGGATTAATTAGCTTGACAGGAATATTGTTTTATGCTAAAGTTAAACACGATGAAGGTCACTCTTACCTTTCTCTTACTTTTCTTCATAATATTTAGTACCCAAGCAGCAAGTCTCGTCGAAGAGGAGGCTAAAGCTTACCGGGAAAAAGGTTATCGTTTGCAAACTATGGGAGACCTGGAAGGAGCTTTGATGTATTATCAAAAAGCTGCTCAGATGGCCCCTTATTTTGCCGAAGTTCAAAACGACCTTGGGGTAATATATGAAGCAACCGGTGATTTGGATAAAGCCGAGAGTTTATATAAAAAAACTTTAGAGCTTGACCCTAAATACTTGCCGGCTTATACTAATTTGGCATTTCTTTATGAGAAAAAGGGTGATATAAAACAGGCAACTATTTATTGGAAAAAGAGATATATTGCCGGAGAAGAAGGAGATTATTGGAAAGAAGTAGCTAAACAGCACCTTTTGAAATTAGGCACTTATCCGGAAGTTAAAAAAGAAATGCTTGAAGAGAAAGCTGCCAGATTATCTAGAGAGTTGATTTATCAACGTGAACAGGAAAAACTTAAAGCGATCGAGGAAGCTAAACTTCACTTCAAAGTAGGAAATCAAGCCTTTGTAGAAGGAGATTATGAAATAGCTATAAAGGAATTCAGGACCGTGCTTTCCTTGAATTCCCCTGATCGAGAATTAACAGAAAAAGCCAGGAAACTGTATAAAGACGCCGAAAGGCTTTATCTTAGGGAGCGCGTGCTAGTAGATACTAAAAGCGCATTGGAATATATAGAGAGCAATGAATATTTATCTGCAGGAGAAAAGCTTAAAAGTGCTCTTACATCTATTTTTCGTATTACCCAGTAAAAAGAAGGTTTTTTACCAGCCGTTCAATCTATAAAAATTCTGACTTCTGATGTCCAAAAAAACACTCTATCTTGTTGATGGAACCTCGTTATGCTACCGTTCTTTTTATGCTATCAATCTTTCTGCTTCTGATGGCAGGCCAACTGGAGCGATATATGGTTTTTATCAGACTTTAAATAAAATAATATCTAAATATAATCCCGATCATATTGGAATTTGTTTCGATGTTTCTCGGGAGACGATTCGTCAGGAGAAATTTAAAGATTATAAGATTCAGCGGCGTCCGATGCCAGACGATTTAACTCCTCAAATACCGATGATTAAGGAATTGGTGAGCGTTTTGGGAATGGAGATAATCGAAAAAAAAGGTTATGAAGCCGATGATGTAATTGCTTCACTTTGTGCCAAAGGCCGGGATAAAAACTTATCGGTGGTTGTGGTAACTTCAGATAAAGACCTGTATCAGTTAATTGAAGATGAAAGAATCTCAGTATATAACTATCATAAAGATAAGTTTATCAAAAAAAGTGATTTCTTAAAGGAGTTTAGTTTTTCGCCTAAACAAATAATCGATTATTTGGCTTTAACCGGTGATAGCAGCGATAATATTCCAGGGGTAAAAGAATTCGGTAGTATCGAAAATATTTTCAATAATCTAGATAAAATACCAGCGAAATTAAAAAATATTTTAGAAGAAAATAAAGAGATGGTTAATTTAAGTAAAGAATTAGTACAATTGCATACACCAAAACTTAAAGTTGAGATAGAAGACTTAAGGGTTAAAGAGCCGGATTTCAAAGAGCTTTATAGTCTTTTTAGTGATTTGGAATTCAAAGCTTTTCTAAAAAATATACCGGCACCTTCTTTGACTTTAAGCATGAAGGTTAAAGAAATTTCTAACCTAAAGGATTTAAAGAAAACATATTCCCAAAAAGCCTTTTTTTATGCTAACCAAGATAATTTATTTTTATATGGCCCTAAAGAAGAAGTCATTTATCAAGGAAAGGCCCAATATTTAGAGACTATGCTTAAAGATAAAAATACCGATAAAATAACTTATGGTTTAAAAAAAGAACTTAGTTTTACAAAAGACTTTTTGATTGATGGCCATGTTTTTGATACAAAAATGGCAGCATATCTTTTGGATTCTAATTTAGCCGATTATGGTTTGGAAAATTTAGTTTCATATTATTTGGCTGAACCGATACCGAAAATACCTGATAAGTTTTACCCTTATTTTATAGAAAAGCTTTATAAATTATTTTCGGTAAAACTAAAAGAAGAATCTTTGGAGAAGTTATTCTATGAGATTGAGATGCCTTTGATTAAAGTTTTAAAATCTATGCAGAATCATGGGGTAAAGATAAAAGTTGAAGTATTAGATAGCTTGCTAGAAAAAATAGATAAAAGGGTTGATAAGATTAAAAAAGATATATTTAAGACTTCAAAAAAAGAATTTAACCTAAATTCACCTAAGCAATTAGCGGTAATCCTTTTTGAAGATTTAGGGATAAAACCAATAAAAAAGACAAAGACCGGGTATTCAACTAGCGAGGAAGTTTTGAATAAACTCTCGGCTGATTATCCGATAGCAGCCAATATCCTAGAATACCGTTATTTGAATAAATTAAAGACGACCTATATTAGCCCCTTGATTGAAGAAGTTAATAAAAACCAAGGTTATTTGCATGCTCAGTTTAATCAGACGGTTACTCAAACCGGAAGGCTTTCGAGTTCATCGCCTAATTTACAGAGCATACCAATTAAAGGAGAATTATCTTCGGATTTAAGGGCAGCTTTTGTTTCTTCTTTTAAAGACGGCTACATTTTAGCTGCGGATTATTCTCAAATTGAATTGCGGATATTGGCCCATTTATCGGGCGATGATAATTTAATAAAGGCTTTTAAAGAAAATTTAGATATACATACCTTTACCGCAACTTTGCTTTTTAATACTAAAAAAGGAAATATCAGCGAATCGCAACGTAATCTAGCCAAGAGAATAAATTTTGCAATAATTTATGGAATGAGTTCTTATGGTTTATCAAAAGAGCTTAAGATATCGCCGCAAGAAGCTCAAAATTTTATCGATGATTATTTTAATCGTTATCCTAAAGTTGGGGAATTTATCAATAAGGTTTATAAAGAAGTCCAGGCAAAAGGGTATGTTAGAACAATCTTAGGGAGGATAAGAAGGCTACCGGATATAAATAGTTTTAATATGCAATTAAGAGAATTTTCCCAAAGACAAGCTGTTAATTCGCCAATTCAGGGTTCATGCGCTGATTTGGTAAAAATAGCAATGCTTAGAATATATGAAGGATTCAAAAAGAAAGAGTTAAAAAGCCAGATGATAATGCAGATACATGATGAATTAATTTTTGATGTTGTTAAATCCGAAGTAGATAAGGTTAAGGAAATAGTAAGAAAGAATATGGAAGATGCCCTTAAACTTATAGTGCCGGTTGTGGTTAATGTGAAGGTAGGCCAAGATTGGGGTCATATGGAGGAAATATAATGAAAATTGCTTTTTGTGCATCAGAGGTTTTTCCTTATGCTAAAACCGGAGGCTTAGGAGATGTTGCCGGAGCCCTGCCTCATGCTTTAGCCAGAGAAGGAGCCCAGGTTAAAATTTTTATGCCTTTATATAAAGGGATAAAGCCTCAAACAATGAAAGAAGATTTTGGCATCAATAAAGATGGAAATCTGGAAGTAATCTTTATTAAAAATGATAATTATTTTTGCAGGGATTCTTTATATGTAGGAGATAACGGCCATGATTATCCAGATAGCTTAGAGAGGTACTCTTTTTATAGTAAAAAGGTATTTGATATTTGTAAGGAATTGGATTTTGCTCCCGATATTTTTCATACCAATGATTGGCAGACATCTTTGGTTAATGTTTATCTTAAAACTCTTTATGCCAATGATAATTTTTTTAAAAATTCAAGGAGTGTTTTAACTATCCATAATTTAGCTTATCAAGGATTATCGGATAAAAGTAAGTTCCCGCTTTTGGGGGTGGATGAGAGGTATTTCGATGTAAAATACCTTGAGTTCTACGATAAAGTAAATTTACTTAAGGGTGGAATAGTATTTTCAGATATGACAACTACAGTCAGTCCTACCTATGCCAAGCAAATTCAAACTCCCGAATATGGCTGTGGTTTAGAGGGGGTATTTAGTGAAAAAAGCGACCATTTGAGGGGGGTTTTAAATGCCATTGATTATGATATCTGGAATCCCCAAAAAGATGATTTGATTTATAAAAAATATTCTCCCCAGAATTTAGAAGATAAAGCCTTAAACAAGGAGGGCCTTCAGAAAGAGGCTGGTTTAGAGCTAAATTCAGATAAACTTTTATTGGGCATGGTTAGCAGATTAGCTGAGCAAAAAGGCATAGATATTCTTTCAAAAGCAATAGATGCGATTTTAGATAAGCATCAGTTAATTATTTTAGGCTTAGGCGAACCGCGTTATCAAGAGATTTTAAAACAAAAACAAGCCCAGTACGGGAAGTCATTTCATCTGGCTCTAAAATTCGATGAAGCCTTAGCTCATAAAATATATGCCGGCTGTGATGTGTTTTTATTGCCTTCCAGGTTTGAGCCATGTGGGCTTTCTCAGATGATTAGTTATAAATATGGGACTATTCCTTTAGTAAATCATACCGGAGGCTTAGTCGACACAGTAGTTGATGTATCCAGTGGCGGTGGTGGCTTTGCGTTTGACGATTACAGCCATCAAGCTTTAATAAAAACAATTAATCGGGCAAAGAAAGCGTTTAAAGATAAAAAAAGATGGCGGGATATCCAAAATAAAATAACCGGTTTTAATTTTTCCTGGGATATTGCCGCCGGGCATTATATCCAGATGTATAAAGAATTAATTAGAGAATAATATGGCAGTTTTTGGTTTAACCGGTAGCCCTTCAAGTGGCAAAACAACAGTGCTTAAATTATTGGAATCTAAGGGTGCGATAGTCTTTGATATCGATGAAAAAGTCCATCAATATTATCGGGATAAAACCTCAAAGGTATATAAAAAAATAGCTTCTAAGTTTCCCGAATCGGTTATAGATGGAGATATTTCAAGAAGAAAGATAGCAAAAGAAGTTTTTTTTGATGAAAAAAGATTAAAGGAGCTTGAAAGAATAGTTCACCCTGTAGTTTTAGATGATTTGTCAAACTGGGTAGCTACAGCTAAAACAAGGCAGGGAATTTATGTAGCTGAAGTGCCGCTGTTGTTTGAAAAGAAATTAAAGAATTGGTTTGATAAGACCATTTTGGTTAAAACAAAAAGAGAAATTTTAATAAAGAGGTTAATTAAAAAATATAACATTTCCCAAAGTAATGCTCGAAAACGGCTGTCATTGTATTTGCCGGTTCGAGAAAAAATAAAAAGGTCAGATTTTGTTATCAATAATAGTGAGAATTTAAAGATGTTAAAGAAGGAGGTTGAGCTGTTGTGGAGAAGAGTAAATCAAAAGTAGAAAGTAGAAAGGCCAAGAGCGATGATAGTATGGATCTTGGTACCTTAAAAGAAATGAAGATATCGGAGCTGAATAAGCTTTCCAAAGACTTAAAGGTCAATGGGGTGAGTGGGTTGAAGAAGCAAGATCTTATATTTAAGATCCTTCAAGCCCAAGCCGAAAAGAATGGATTTATGTTTGGTGACGGAGTGTTGGAGGTTTTGCCTGAAGGGTTTGGCTTTCTGAGGTCTACCAATTATAATTATTTGCCTTCGCCTGACGATATTTATGTTTCGCCTTCCCAGATAAGAAAATTTTCTTTAAGGACAGGTGATACAGTTAGCGGCCAGATAAGACCTCCTAAAGATAATGAAAAATATTTTGCCCTTTTAAAGGTTGAAGCAGTTAATTTTGAGCATCCTGAAGAATCCCGCAACAGAATCCTTTTTGATAATTTGACGCCGATTTATCCTAAAGAAAGATTTATCTTAGAGACATCTCCGGATGAACCCTCAACCAGAGTTTTAGACCTTCTTTGTCCGGTTGGAAAAGGACAACGTGGTTTAATTGTTGCACCTCCTTATAGCGGTAAGACAGTGCTCTTGCAAAAAGTAGCTAATGGGATAATGAAAAATTATCCTGAGGTTATTTTAATGGTTTTACTTATTGATGAGCGGCCGGAAGAAGTCACTGAGATGAAAAATATCGTAAAAGGAGAAGTTATAAGTTCAACTTTCGATGAACCGGCGCAAAGGCATGTTCAGGTTGCCGAGATGGTTTTGGAAAAAGCTAAAAGATTGGTTGAACATAAGAAAGACGTAGTAATATTACTTGATAGTATTACTCGTTTAGCCAGAGCTTATAATTTGGTTGAACCGCATTCAGGAAGAATTCTTTCCGGTGGTATTGATTCTAATGCTTTGCATAAACCTAAGAGGTTTTTCGGAGCAGCAAGGGCTCAAGAAGAAGGCGGTTCCTTGACTATAATGGCAACAGCCTTAGTTGATACTGGTTCCAGAATGGATGATGTAATTTTTGAAGAGTTTAAAGGAACCGGAAATATGGAGATCACCCTTGATAGAAGTATTTTCCAGAGAAGGTTGTATCCGGCAGTCGATATTAAACGCTCAAATACCAGAAGAGAGGAGTTACTTATTCACCCTGACGAGCTCCAGAAGATTTGGGTATTACGAAAGGCTTTAAATGAGCTAAGTTCGGTAGAGGCAATTGAACTTTTAATCGAAAAACTCTCAAAAACCACAAACAATATAGAGTTTTTGCTTAGTCTCAATAAATGAATGAGGCTTGACTTTTTGTAAATAATCTGTAGAATTTCAAAAAAGGACTAGCCGAATTCACCCTTGGCATTTTGTTATGGCTATAAAATATCATTTTTATATATTAGAAGGAAATAATAGTAAAAGATATTATGGCCATACAAATGATTTAACTAAGCGCTTTGTAAAGCACTCAAGGGGGCAAGTAAAATCTACAAAATATATGCGGCCGGTTAAATTAGTTTATTACGAAGAATTCGATACGAGATCGCAAGCTTATAAAAGAGAAATGCAGTTTAAAAATGGCAAAACCAGGAAGGGAACTATCGAAAAATTGATTAAGTTATTCCCTGAAGCAAAATGTCAAGGGTTTAATTCGACCATATAATTTATGTTTACTACGTTCCATAAATTATGGTCTCATTAAAGGAGGTAAATTATGTGCCTAATCTTTGCAAAGCAAAGTTTCGCCGAAGGCGATAATTAGGCCCGTAGTAGCCTTTATTGGGAAAATAAAGTTTAGGATTAGATGATTTGTAATCTAATTAAAAAATAAGTATAGGAGGTAAATTATGAAAGCAAAAGGGCATCCTAAATATGAAAATGCAACTATTATGTGTGCTTGTGGGAATGTTGTGCACACTCGTTCTACAAGAAAGACGATAAACGTTGAGATTTGCTCAAAATGTCACCCTTTCTTTACCGGAAAACAGAAATTTGTTGATTCCGAAGGTAGAGTAGATAAATTTATAAAGAAATACGGTAAGAAAAAATAAAAGGGTGAACGGGTATATGAGCAGACGGGTAAATGAGTGCAAAGGCAATCGAGTAAATTAGATACCCTTTGACTCATATACGCATTTACTTATTAACTTTCTATAAATGATTAATATTGAAAAATTACAAGAAGAGTATAAGCAGATATCTCAACAAATATCATTGCCGGAGGTTATCCAAGATAGACAAAAGTATGCTAAATTAGCTAAAAGGTTTTCTTACTTGGAGAAACTCATTAATCTTCTAGAAGTCAAAGAGTCTTACCTTAAAGAAAGAGAAAATCTTTCAAAAACCATTTCAGATAGCGATGAAGACCAGGAATTGAGGCAATTAGCCGAAGAAGAGCTAGGGGCTTTGCAAGATAAGATAAAGGCAATCGATGAAGAGGTTGAGAACAAGATTTTTGAAGCTAATGAGCCCGATAGGGATATTATTATCGAAATCCGCTCAGCAGCCGGCGGGGATGAGGCAGCTTTGTTTTCAGCCTCGCTTTTTAAGATGTATACAAAGTATGCTGAAAACAAAAGATGGAAGACCGAGGTTTTAAGCTCAAGCCCTACTGAAATCGGAGGATTTAAAGAAGTTATCTTTTCAGTTAAAGGAAAAGGTGCTTATATTCACCTAAAATTTGAGAGCGGCGTGCACCGGGTTCAAAGAGTTCCGGTTACTGAATCTGGGGGGAGAATACATACTTCAACTTCAACAGTTGCAGTTTTAGTCGAGCCTAAGGAAGTTGATGTAAAAATTAACCCCGAAGATTTAAAGATCGACACCTTTAGGTCATCAGGAGCCGGCGGCCAACACGTCAATGTAACTGATTCTGCTGTACGAATGACTCATGCCCCAACCGGTATTGTAGTAAGTTGCCAAGATGAACGCTCACAAATAAAAAACCGGGCTAAAGCTCTAAGGGTGCTAAAAGCAAAAATTATGGAAAAAAAGATGCGTGAGGAAGTTAATAAGATGAGTCAAACCAGACGCATACAGCTTGGCACCGGAGAGCGGAGTGAAAAAATAAGAACCTATAATTTTCCTGAGAGAAGGGTTACCGACCACCGGATAAATTTTACTATTTATCGCTTAGAAGCAGTATTAGAAGGTGACCTGGATGAGATTACCAAAAAGTTAATAAAAGAAGAGAGGCAAAAAATATATGAAGCTAAAGGACTGGCTTAATAAAAATCGCAAAATTTTCAACGAAAGCGATTTAAGATTTTTAATTAAAGGGGTTTTTCATAAGGATTTATCGGATATTGCCATAAAAGATAGTTATATTGATTCCCAGAGGCTGCAATATTTAGATGATGTAACAGAGCTCGCTCAGGAAGGGGTGCCACTTTCTTATATATTAGGTAAAGAGATTTTTTACGGTTTGGAATTTAAAGTAGATAAAGAGGTATTAATTCCAAGACCCGAAACTGAATTAAGCGTTGAGAAAGCTCTAGATATTATTAGCAACAACGATATAACTTCGGTCTTAGATTTAGGTTGCGGTTGCGGGAATATTGCGGTAAGTGTTGGCAAGTTAGCTGATAAAAATGTAAAGATTACTGCTTCTGATGTAAGCGGTAAAGCTTTGACGGTTGCTCAAGAAAATGCTCAGAATCATAATGTAGATGTTGAGTTTATTGAATCTGATTTATTTGAAAAATTCGATGGAAGAAGATTCGATCTAATAGTCTCGAATCCACCCTATGTTGAAGAGGTTAATATCAAAGGTTCTCTTTTATATGAGCCCCACATTGCTTTAAGCGGCAGAAAAAATGGTTTTTATTTTATCGATAAAATATTAAAAGAAGCAAAGGATTACCTAACTGATAATGGATGGTTAATTATTGAGATGGGTTATAAACATAAAGAGTTAACCGAAAAGTTATCAGAAGAATTGGATTCTTATGCGAGCCCAGAGTGGATAAAAGATTATTCAGGCCACTTTAGGGCAGTAGTTCTACGCAGACGTCCTACAAAGGTACACTCTACGCGGTAGGGTGTACCTTTGTAGGACGCCTGCGATTAATATTATGGATAAATTTATTGTTTATAATTCAAAATTAAAAGGCCAGGTTCAGGTGAGCGGTTCCAAAAACGCTGCTTTACCGATAATGGCAGCTACTTTGCTTACCGAGCAAGACTGCAAAATTTATAATGTTCCGGATTTAATGGATATTAGGACAATGATCGGTATTTTAGAGGTATTAGGTAAAAAAGTAAAGTTTGAAAAGAGTGCTCTAGAGGTAAAAGGGAAAAAAAGTAAAAGTTTCGTTGCGCCATATCGGCTGGTAAGGACAATGCGGGCTTCCTTTTGCTGTTTAGGCCCGCTTTTAGCTAAGCGTAAAAAAGCAAAGGTTGCCCTTCCCGGAGGCTGTGTTATCGGCGCCCGGCCGGTAGATTTGCATATTAAAGGTTTAAGTGAATTGGGCGCTCAAATTTCGGTAAATAAGGGATATTGTATTGGTAGAAGCGATTTTTTAACAGGAAAGCACATATATTTAGGGGGGCCTTTTGGGTCTTCGGTTTTGGCTACAGCCAATGTTTTAATGGCAGCAGTCTTAGCTAGGGGTGAAACCATCATTGAACATGCAGCTTGTGAGCCGGAAATTGAATGCCTGGCTTTATTTTTAAAAAAAATGGGAGCGCAGATAGAAGGAGAAGGGACCCCAACTATTAGAATAAAGGGTAAAAAACAATTATCTGGTTGTGAATTTAAAGTTATTCCTGATAGGATTGAAGCCGGAACTTTTATCGCAGCTGCCTTAACTACTAAATCCTCAATAAAAATAAAAGGCGCCAATGCTTTTCATCTAACATCGATAATTGAAACTAGCAGAAAGATGGGTGCAGATATAAAAGTAGGTAAAGATCAGATATCGATTAAAGCCAGTTCCAGATTAAAAGCAGTGAATATAACAACTTTCACTTATCCGGGGTTTCCAACTGATTTGCAGGCTCAATTTATGGCAGCGCTTAGCTTAGCTAAAGGAACCTCTTTGATTACCGAAAAGATTTATCCGGATAGGTTTATGCATGTAGCAGAGTTAAATAGGATGGGAGCAGCTATTCAAAGAAACGGTCCTTATGCTATAATTGAAGGAAAAGAAAAGCTCTACGGAGCCGAAGTTATGGCTTCAGATTTAAGGGCTTCGGCTGCTTTGGTGATAGCGGCTTTAGCGGCAAAAGATAAGAGTGAGGTCTTAAGGGTTTATCATATCGACAGGGGATATGAAAAAATAGAAGAAAAGTTTAGAAAATTAGGGGCGAAAATCAAACGCCGTAAGCAGTAGGCAATGGGAAAAAGAAAACAAAAGGTATTAGTAATAGATAATTACGATTCCTTTACCTATAATCTTGTTCAGTATTTACAGGAATTAGGGGCCGATGTTATTTGTTACCGTAATGATAAAATTAGCTTAGCTAAATTAAAAAAGCTAAAATTCGACCGAATAGTTATCTCTCCCGGCCCGGGAAGGCCAACCGATGCCGGAATAAGTTGCGGCCTAATAAAGAATTATTACAAGAAGGTTCCAATATTAGGAGTTTGTCTTGGACATCAATGTATTGGTTATTGCTTCGGCTCAAAGATAATAAAAAGTGATAAAATAATGCATGGTAAGACCTCTCTTATCAAGCATAATAAGAAAGGAATTTTTAAAGATATAAAGAACCCTTTTATTGCAACTCGGTATCACTCTTTGATTATTAAAAAGAATACACTTGCTAAAAATTTGTCAGTCACAGCGACAACTGATGATGGTATAATAATGGCTATAAAAGATAAGGATTATCCTTTATATGGGGTGCAATTTCACCCCGAATCCATTTTAACCAAAGAAGGAAAAAAAATACTTAGTAATTTTTTAAAGATATGATTAAGCAAGCAACTTCAAAATTAACCCAAGGAAAGAATTTAAGTTTTTTAGAAACCAAAGAAGTTTTTAAAGAAATATTTAATTCTAAAACCACCGATTCTCAGATAGCAGCTTTTTTAGTAGCATTGAAAATAAAGGGTGAATCTGAAGAAGAAATTTCAGCTGCAGCCTCTCTTATCCGGGAAAAAGCCAATAAGATTAATGCCCGTAAAACTCTCTTGGGGATAGAGGATAAGAGTCAAAAAATAATTGATACTTGTGGTACTGGGGGCTCGGGAATAAATAAATTTAATATATCTACAGCGGTTGCTTTTATTGTGAGTTCTGCCGGGATAAAAGTTGCAAAGCACGGTAATCGGGCAATGTCTTCAAATTGCGGGAGTGCCGATGTATTAGAGGCTTTAGGTATTGATGTCGCGGTAAAGCCAGCTTTTATGGAAAGAGCGATAAACGAGGTCGGCATAGCATTTCTTTATGCACCCTTGTATCACCCGGCTTTAGCAACAGTAGCTAAGGTAAGAAAAGAATTAAGCTTGCGGACAATTTTTAACATTTTAGGCCCGCTTTGTAATCCGGCTTTAGCCAATTATCAACTTTTAGGGGTTTATAAACCGGCTTTGACTTTTGTTTTGGCTAAGGTATTAAAAAACCTTGGGTTAAATAAAGCATTAGTTGTTTGCGGTAAAGATATTTTAGATGAGATTTCTTTAACAGGTTCAACCCAGTGCTCTTTTTTAAATAAGAAGAAAATTGAAAACTTAAAACTTAACCCTTCAAATTTTGGATTAAAGAAGATAAAATTAAGTGATATTTTAGCAAAAGACGCAAAGATGAGCGCTAAAATAATTAAGGATGTTTTAAACGGCAAGAAAGGGCCGGCCCGTGATATTGTGCTAGCTAACGCCAGTGCTTGTTTTTATATTTTAGGAAAAGCTAAAAATTTCAAAGAAGGGGTAAAGATAGCAAAAACATTGATTGACGATAAAAAAGCAAAGAAACAACTTCAGAAATTTAAAGGTTTTTTAGACAAAAATGCATAAGGTACTTTCGTTAATACTTGAGGCTAAGAAAAAAAGAGTAGAGGTTTTAAAGAAAAACCGCGAGGCCTTTCTATCTTTAATAAAAAAGACTCCTAAACCTCTGCCTTTTAAAGAAGCTATAAAAAGAGAAGGAAAGATATCTCTAATTGCCGAAATCAAACAAGCCTCACCTTCAGCCGGTATTTTGCGTAAAGGATTTTCTCCGCTTGAGCTAGCTCAAACTTATAAAAATGCCAAAGTTAATGCGATATCGGTGGTAACCGAAGAAGATTTCTTTTTAGGTAAGATTAATCATATCGAAGAGATAAAAAAGAAGGTTAATTTACCAATATTAAGAAAAGATTTTATTTTAGATGAAGTTCAGATATTAGAGTCTCGGGCTGTAGGAGCAGATGCAATTCTTCTGATAATGGGGATATTAAGCGAAGACAAAATAAAGGAGTTATATAATTTCACTAAAGAATTAGGGATGGATGCTTTAGTTGAAGTTCATACTGAGAAAGAGCTTAAAAAAGTCATAAAGACCGGAGCAGATATTATCGGCGTAAACAGCCGCAATCTACACACTTTCCAGGTTAACTTAGATAGAGTTGCGAAATTGCTCCCCTTTATACCCGAAGACGTAGTAAGGGTGGCTGAAAGTGGAATAAAAGATTTAAAAGACATTTTGGTTTTAAAAGGCTTAGGGGTTGATTCAGTTTTAATCGGTGAAGCTTTAATGCGGGCTCCGGATATTGAAGAAAAACTGAAAGAATTACATATCGATACCTAAAATATTATGATAAAAGTAAAGATTTGTGGAGTTACTAACTTTGAAGATGCCCAAATGGCATCATTTTACGGGGCCGATGCCATAGGTTTTATTTTTTCAAAAAAAAGCCCTCGTTGTATAAGTGAGCCAGCGGCAAAAAAAATCATCAAAGGCCTTGATCCGTATTTAACTAAGGTTGGGGTTTTTTTAGATCAAGATAAAGATAAGGTCAAAAAAATAGCAACTAACTTGAATTTAGATGTTTTACAATTTCATGGCAGCGAGAAGCCGGATTATTGTAAATTTTTTCAATCTGAATTTAAAATAGTTAAAGTCTTTTTTCCTCAAGATAGGCCATTGGATAAAAAAATTGCCCGTTATAATATTGATGCATATATGTTTGATGTAAGGTATGAACAAAAAACTAAAGGACAGAATAAGTTATCAAAAGATATGCTGAAAGAAATATCGAGTTTAATCAAAAAAGGAAAACGGGTTATAATTTCCGGAGGCCTAACGCCAAAAAATCTAACCAGTATAAAAAAGATTAATCCTTATGCAATAGATGTAGCCAGCGGTGTAGAGAAAATGGTTGGCAAAAAAGATAAAGATTTAGTGAGAGAATTCATAAAGAAAGCTAAACATGAAAGTTCCTAATAGGAGAGGGTATTTTGGAGAATTTGGAGGCAGGTATATCCCTGAGACTTTATCGGTATGTTTAGATGAGTTAGAGCAGGGGTATAAACGGGCAAAGAAAAGCAAGACTTTTAAGAAAGAGTTAGATTTTTATTTGAACCAATATGCCGGCCGTCCCACACCGCTTTATTTTGCCAACCGGCTAAGCAAACATCTTGGAATAAAAGTTTATTTAAAAAGAGAAGACCTTCTTCATACCGGTGCCCATAAAATCAATAATGCTTTAGGCCAGGCTCTTTTGGCAAAATTTATGGGTAAAAAAAGAATAATTGCCGAAACCGGAGCCGGACAGCATGGGGTTGCGGTTGCAACAGTTTGCAGCTTGTTAGGCTTTGAATGTGAAATATATATGGGCACAGAAGATATCCAAAGACAGAGCATGAATGTATTTCGGATGAAAGTTTTAGGTGCAAAAGTTAATCCGGTTGAAACCGGCTCGCGTACCTTAAAAGATGCTTGCAATGAGGCCTTTCGTGATTGGGTTACCAATGTAGATACGACCTTTTATTTAATTGGTTCGGTCGTTGGCCCGCATCCTTATCCGATGATGGTTAGAGATTTTCAAACTGTAATTGGAAAAGAAGCAAGGTCACAAATATTAAAAAAAATAAAAAGGTTACCTGATTATTTAGTAGCGTGTGTTGGAGGAGGCAGTAATGCCATTGGCCTTTTTTATCCTTTTTATAAGGATAAAAAGGTAAAATTTATCGGCGTAGAGGCTGGGGGATTTGGATTGAGCCAATATAATGCTGCTAGTTTGGTGAAAGGGAGCCTTGGGGTATTTCAGGGGGCAAAATCTTATGTTCTTCAAAATAAGTTCGGCCAGATAAAAGAAGCTCATTCTATAGCGCCGGGCTTAGATTACCCGGGAGTTGGGCCGGAACATTCTTTTTATAAAGATACTCAACGAGCAAAATATGTAGCAGTAAATGATAAGAGTGCCATTGAGGCCTTGGATATGCTTTCTCAATTAGAAGGTATAATACCGGCCTTAGAGAGTTCCCATGCAATCGGATATCTAAAAAATGTCGCTAAAGATAATAAGAATGCTGTTGTGGTAGTTTGTTTATCGGGCCGCGGAGATAAAGATTTAGATATTATTCAAAAGTATAAAGATGAGACTAAGAGATAAGTTCAAAGAACTGAAAAAACTCAAAAGAAAAGCATTTATCGGCTACATTCCTTTTGGTTTTCCTGATTCTAAAGTTACCAAAGATGTAATTTTGACTCTTCAAGATTCAGGGGCCGATATAATAGAGTTGGGAGTACCATTTTCTGATCCTTTAGCTGACGGGCCAATTATCCAAAAAGCAACAACTACAGCTTTAAAAAATGGGGCCGATGTTGTAAAGCTGTTTCAATTTTTATCCAAGGCCAAAGATTATTTAAAAATCCCGATAGTTATTATGACTTACTATAATCCGCTTCTTAAATTCGGGATAAGTAAATTTTTCAAAAAAATGAAAAATGTTGGGGCCACAGCAATAACAGTTGTTGATTTACCATTAGAAGAATCTCAAGAATATAGAAAACAAGCTAAGAACTTCGATATCGACACAATATTTTTTCTTACCCCGGCAAGTTCCAGAGAACGAGTTAAAAAAATAGCTAAAGCATCAAAGGGGTTTATGTATTATATTTCGGTTACCGGAATAACCGGTCCGAAGGAGTTAAATTATAATTTTTTAAGGAAAAATATAAAGTATATTAAGCAACATACTTTTACTCCAGTGTGCGTGGGTTTTGGAATTCATAAAAAAGAACAGGTGAGACAGGTAAGTGAATTTAGCGACGGGGTCATTGTTGGTTCAAGTATTGTAAAATTTATTGATAAAAATTATAGGAATAAAGATTTTTTAAAAAAACTTAAAGGATACATAAAATCTTTAACCGCTTAAAGGAGCCACTCTTTTAACTTGAGAAACCAATAATATTTATGTACGAATTATTCGATATTAACGGCGCAACTTTTATTTTTTCTCCGATAAAGAATATAAAAACTGCCTCACTTGGCGTATTCCTTAAAATTGGATCTCGCTTTGAGAGTAAAAAGGTAAAAGGCATAGCACACTTTTTAGAACATATGCTTTTTAAAGGAAGTAATAAATATTCCTATCTAAAAATTAAACGAGAAATCGAAGGACGAGGGGGAGCATTGAATGCTTTTACTTCTCATGAAATCACCGGTTATTATGCCCATTTTTTAAGTAAAAATTTGCCAATTGTATTAGATATACTGGTAGATATGGTTTTAAACCCCAAACTTAAAAAAGACGATATTGACAAAGAAAGAAATGTCATATTGGAAGAGATAAAAATGTATAATGATATTCCTTCCTCGCGGGCAATTATGCTTATGGACAGATTGCTTTGGAAAGATCATCCCTTAGGAGAAGAAGTAATCGGATATGATTCTACAGTTAAAAAGATCAATAACCGGGATTTGAGAGAATTTAAAAATAAATATTATGATCCGTCAAATATGGTTATCTCCTTCAGCGGGGACTATAATAAAGAAAAAATTGTTAAATTATTGAATAAGAAAATTAAAAAGAGTAAAAAAAGAGTAAAGTTAAAAACCAAGCCTCCTTCTTTAGGCCGGGGGGTAAGTATAAAAACCGAGAAAAAAACCCTTGAGCAATCACATCTTTGTCTTGGATTTAGAGGAAGCGTTCATTTAAAAAACAAAAGAGTAATTGCCCAAATAATAAATATAATTCTTGGCGCCAACATGAGTAGCCGGTTGTTTGAAGAGTTGCGGGAAAAAAAATCGCTATGTTATGAGATCTCTACCGAAGTGAGAAAGTATAAAGATAGCGGAGCATTCTTAATTCATATGGGGCTGGATAAATCTAAAATCACTTTAGCAATTAAAACTATACTTAAAGAATTAAATAAGATAAAAGAAAAACAAATATCCCAAAAAGAATTACACCGGGCTAAAGATTATTTAGTAGGCCAGCTCACAATGACTTTAGAACGTCCACAAGCAAGAATGTTTTACTTAGCCGAGAATAAAATCAATAAAGGTAAAATTCAGGATTTAGATGCTTTAAAGAAAGAAATAGACAGTATTAGCGCAACGCAGATAATGGGTTTATCCAAAGAGATATTTAACTTTAAAAATATACGTATTTGCTGTGTGGGAAATATTGATCAAAAATTAGACGATAGAATTAAAAAAGCATTGAAAAAAGGAGGGTTTTATCGCTAAGAAAGATGATACCGCAAAAAATAAGGCTCAAAAAATAGCTGAGATTATTCAAGAGAAGAAAGCCCTTGATATAGTTATTTTAGATATAAGCAAAGACAGCACCCTTTGTGATTATTTCGTTATTTGTTCCGGCGATACTCGCACTCAAGTAAAAGCCATATTTGATGCAATACGCAGAACTTGTAAGAAAGAAAAAATAACGATTCATCATGCTGAAACCGGCGATGATTCAAGATGGATCTTTTTAGATTTTTTTGATGTCATACTTCATATATTTCTTCAGGAAGCAAGAGAGTTCTATGATTTAGAACACCTATACCGCAACGCAAAAGAAGTTAAAATAAAAAAGTAACCTTCCAAAAAATAAGATCAAAATATTTTTCTAAAAATAAAATATAAAACTACCTTTTTTATTTTAATGACTGAAAAAATTTTCAAAAAAAAATGAAAAAATGTTGACATTTAAAATAAATTTGTTAAATTAGTAATGTAGGGTATCTCAGCATTGGGCTGAGAATAAAAAAGGAGGTGATCAATGGCTAAGAAGAAAGCTACTAAGAAGAAAGCTACAAAGAAGAAAGCAACAAAGAAGAAAGCAACAAAGAAGAAAGCAA
>CAZGLF010000014.1:0-22267 GCA_964526615.1 uncultured Planctomycetia bacterium | reverse complement strand
AAAAAGTAGTAGTTTTCGAAAAAAAACTTTCAATCGGCGGCGGCATGTGGGGCGGGGGCATGCTTTTTAATGAAATAGTAGTTCAGGAGAAAGCTAAAAAATTATTAGATAATTTTTCAATCCGGATAAAAAAGTATAGGCCTAATTATTATCTAGTAGATTCAATAGAGTGCATTAGTGCTTTAGCTTACAATGCTGTTAATGCCGGGGCAATAATAATTAATACTGTTGCGGTTGAAGATGTAATGGTGAAGAAAAATAAAGTGTGTGGTTTAGTTATTAATTGGACGGCAGTTGAGATGGCTAATCTACACGTTGACCCTTTAACGATTAAGGCAAAAGCTGTGGTTGATTCGACCGGGCATCCTTGTGAAGTGGTTAAAGTTGTTGAAAATAAATCAGGCTTAAAATTGAAGACTAAAACTGGTAAAATATTAGGGGAAAAATCAATGTGGGCAGATGTTGCAGAAGATGCTGTTGTTAGAAATACAAAAGAAGTTTGCTCTGGCCTTTATGTTTGCGGTATGGCAGCTAATGCGGTTTTTGGAACCCCGCGTATGGGGCCGATATTTGGAGGTATGCTTTTATCAGGAAAAAAATTAGCGGACATTCTTAAAAAAAAAATTTAATATATTAATTAAGGAGGAACAATGGCAAAAACAATAAAAGAGATAAATGAAAAAATAAAAAAAGGCGAAGCCGTTGTTGTTACCGCTGAAGAAATGGTTTCTATTGTAAAGGAAAAAGGTGCCTCGACTGCGGCTAATGAGGTCGATGTTGTAACTACTGGAACTTTTGGCCCAATGTGTTCCTCGGGAGCTTATTTAAATATCGGACATACTAAGCCTAAAATAAAACTAGGTGGGGGCAGAGCTACTTTAAACGGTATTGAGGTCTATACTGGGTTTGCGGCAGTAGATATTTGTATCGGCGCTACTGCTATGGCCGAAGATGATCCAAAAAATAAAATTTACCCTGGTGCTTTTTCATATGGCGGCGGCCATTTGATAGAAGATTTAGTCAGCGGTAAAGATATCAAATTAAAAGCTACAGCTTATGGTACTGATTGTTATCCAAGGAAAAAATTAGAAACCCTGGTCAATATAAAAGACCTTAATGAGGCAATACTATTTAATCCTAGAAATTTATACCAAAATTACAATGTAGCAGTTAATTTGTCTGATAAAACTATCTATACTTACATGGGGACTTTAACGCCGAATTTAGGTAATGCTAATTATTGCAGCGCCGGGCAATTATCACCCTTGCTTAATGATCCTTTATATAAAACCATTGGGATTGGAACAAAAATATTTTTAGGTGGAACAACAGGGTATATTGCTTGGTGGGGAACCCAGCATAACCCCGGCGTGAAACGGGCTCAAAACAAGACCCCGCTTTCACCAGCTGGAACCGCTGCGGTAATCGGCGACTTAAAAGAAATGAGCCCGGAGTGGATAAAAGGGGTAAGTTTTCAAGGATACGGGGCTTCTTTATCAGTTGGTATTGGTATCCCGATACCGGTTCTCGATGAAGAGATAGCTAAGTTTACCGGAGTAAGCGATGAGGAGCTTTTCACAAATATAGTAGATTACAGTAAAGATTATCCACAAGGAGTATCGAATTCGCTAGGGAAAGTTAATTATGCGCAATTAAAATCCGGAAAAATTGAGGTATCAGGGAAAAAAGTTCCTACTGCAGGTATTTCAAGTTATCTAAAGGCTCGGAAAATAGCGCAAGAGCTAAAGAAACAGATAGATGAAGGAAAATTCTTATTATCAGAACCGGTTGAGAAGTTTCCCGGGGCAGATTCCGGCTACAAATTCAAGCCTCTTAAGGAAAAACCGATTAAGGGGGGTGAATAATTATGTATTCACAAAAGATAGTTTTGCATTTCCCTTCTAATTTAGTCGATAAGCCAATAGTTTATAAATTAACCAAAGATTTTGATTTAGAGTTCAATATCTTAAAAGCACTGGTTAACCCCGAAGAAGAAGGGGTTATGGTATTAGAGTTGCGTGGCCAAAAGGAAGAGTTTAACCGGGCCATAGATTATCTTAAGAAAGAATTGGTCAAGGTGCAAACTTTATCTCAAGATGTCATCAGAGACGAAGATAAATGCACTCATTGTACTCTATGTGTCGGGGTTTGCCCGGTCGATGCCTTTGATGTTGACCCGGAAACCAGAGAAGTAATATTTAATAAAGACAAATGTATTGCTTGTGGTGTTTGTGTGGTAGTATGCCCATACAAGGCTATGGAACTCAAATTCTAATAATTAAAAATATTTGATTTTTAAAATGATATTTGTACAATAAAAGAAAAGGAGGTGGATTATGAATATTACTGTTAAATTCATGCTACGTCCTGTAACCCACTGTAAAGAGGGTTGTAGTCGAGTGTCCTGGGCAAGACGCTAAACTACCCAACTTTTAACTATGAATCAAAAGAAAAATTCTCAAGATATCAAAGCTAAAATCTTTGCTTTAGCCGATTTAATTGATTACCAAAAGGATTCGGTTGTTAGCAGGATAGTGCTCAAAAAAATCACCGGTAATATAACTTTATTTGCTTTTGATAAAGACAGCTCTTTAAGCGAGCATAAAGCGCCTTTTGATGCTTTCCTTTACCTTGTTGAGGGAAAAGCAAAAGTTATTATTTCAGGTAAAAATTTCATATTAAAACAAGGGGATATGATTATCATGCCTGCCAATAAACCTCACTCTGTCTATGCATTAGAAAATTTTAAAATGGCTCTGGTAATGATCAAATCTTAAATTTAAATTCCAATATTAAAAGATGTATACGATTTTTAGCAGGTTATTTTTTTGCATACAAGTAATCGTCTCTGCCCAGGCCATTGAATTAGAGCCAATAACTGTTGAGAAAACCTCGATAACTCAGTCTAATCAAGGTACCGATTATATCTATGATGAAAATACCCCGGCTTTTTCAATCGAAGAAATCCTGGATTACTCATCGAGTATTGACTTAAAAAAACGTTCCCCTTTTGGCATTCAACAGGATTTATCGCTGCGGGGTTCGATATTCGAAGATACCAGTATCAGTTTAGAAGGTATCCAGATAAGCGACCCTCAAACCGGTCATTTTAGCCTAGAGTTACCTTTAACCAGCGCTGACTTAGAGCAAGTCCAGATTTATAAGAATTCTCAAAAGATAAACTTTAAATTAAAAAACCCGAAATCAGAAGGATTTTTGTTCAAGACTTCTTTTGGCCAGCATGCTTTGTGGGAGCAATTGATGTCTTTAAATTTTGCCGCCGGACAGTTGAACAATCGGCTTTCGATTGAACATAAAAGTTCATCCGGCGACAGGCAGGACACTGACTTTGAAATCTATAATTTTTCTTTTAATTCTTTATTAGAAGATGAGATAGGAGAATTGGAATTATTATACGGGCAAACCCAAAGAGATTTTGGAGCTTATAATTTTTATTCCGCAAGTTTCCGCCAGGAAGAAGAACATATAAACCAAAGATTTTTATCTTTGAGAGGAATGCTGCGAAGAAATTATTTTGACATCGAGAGCAATGTTTATTTTAGACGCCATAGCGATAAGTTTCTCTTAAACCGCCACAACCCTTCGTTTTATACTAATTATCATACTACTTATGTTTACGGGATGAAAAACAGGGTTGATTTTGAAAAGGGATTTTTTGGAGGTTTTGATATTAAGCGGGAGAAAATAACCAGCACTAATCTTAATAGACATAGTAGGGTCCGGGGAGGATTTTTTTTGGGGGTAGATGAAAAAAGAATCGGTAATTTTAGTTATGATTTTAAAGGGGGCCTAGATTATTATAAAGATTGGGATTATTTGGATAATATCCATTTAGGGCTAGGATATTTTGTAAAAGATAATTTGAAGTTAAGGTTTTCTTTTGACCGGCTTTGGAGAGCACCGTCTTTTACCGAACTTTACTATGTATCGCCTTCTAATTTGGGAAATCAAAACCTAGAGGTTCAAAGAACCAATAATTTTGAATTAGGCGCAGATTTCGCATTAAAAGATTTTAATCTTTCCTTAAGTGGATTTTTAAGAGATCAATCCGATACCATTGATTGGGTAAAAAATATTTCTTCTGACCCTTGGGAGGCAAAAAATGTCGGTAGCCTGCAAGCTAGAGGGTTTGATTTTTATTGCAAGAAGAGATTTCAATTAAAAGGGCTAAAAGAAATCGGCCTTGGGTATACTTTTTTGGATTTAGATAAAGATAATCCCTACCAATTTTCAAAGTATGTTTTTGATTATAACCGCCATAAAGTTGTTAGTAATTTCGGTTTTGAATTTTTAGGGACAATTTTAAATACCATAATTAATTTTTCAAAACCAATCGATAGAAGAGGCTATACAACGATTGATTTGAAATTACAGAAGAAAGTATCAGATTTTACTCTTTCTTTGGAAGGGATAAATATTTTCAATAAAAGTTATCAGGAGAAAGATCAAATTCAAGGGATAGGTAGATGGTATAAGATAAGTCTTGCCTATTCGTTTTAGACAAATTAAGGCCAACCTAATTAAATCTTTTTATTTACAAATAATAAGTTTCTAAAGCTTTGTGAAAAGGAATTGACAAAATAGAATAAATATTATATATTGCAAATGAAAACCATTTTCAATAATTAAAGAGGAGGTTTATTATGCCAAGAGGTAATGGAACTGGGCCGACTGGTCAAGGGCCGGTTGGCGGCAGAGGAGGAGGCTTTGGTCGCGGAGCCGGGGGCAGACCCGGAGCAGGCCCCGGCGGAGTTTGTTTGTGTCCCGCCTGCAAGTTAAGCGTTGAACATAAACCAGGCATACCTTGTGCAAAAATGAAATGCCCTCAATGCGGCAATGCTTTGGTTAGAGGGTAGGCAATTTTTCTAAAGCGACTTGATAAGATATAACCGATGGGCTAATTTTCAAAATTAGTGTCAGGTGATTTTTAGATGTTTCGCATCAAAAATATTTTTTAATAACTAATTTTTAGACTATAAGATTTAAAAAAAACCGGGGAGGAAATAATGAATAAAGCCGATATTATAATAATCGGGGCCGGGCCGGCCGGAATGGTAGCAGCCATAACCGCTAAGAGATATTATCCTGAGAAGAGCATAATGGTTATAAAAAGCATTGAGAATGGCTGTATTCCCTGCGGTATACCGTATATGTTTTCGAGTTTAAAGAACCCCGATGATAATAAGCTTGGCACAAAATCTTTGGAAGCAAAAGGTATTAAAGTTTTAATAGATGAGGTAATAGCGGTTAATCCAAGAGAAAAAAGTATTAGGACCAAAGCAGAAAAAGATTATAATTATCAAAAACTTATTTTGGCTATTGGCTCAAAACCGATAATTCCTCCGATTAAAGGCATAGACAAAGAAGGGGTATTTCCGATACATAAAGATATTACTTATTTAAACGAGGTTGTTGAAAGAATAAAGAAGAAAAAAAATATCTTAGTTATTGGAGGAGGATTTATTGGAGTCGAATTTGCCGATGAAATTTCTGATATTGGAGGCATAAATGTAAGTTTAGTTGAGATGTTGCCCTATCTTTTGGCAAATTCATTTGATCAAGAATTCTCTCAGTTAGCTGAGGATAAATTAAAGAATAAAAAAGTTAATATTATAACGGGAGTCAAAGCCGAAGAAATAATCGGCGAAGGAAAAGTTGAAAAAGTTAAGCTTTCTAACGGCAAGGAAATTGAGACCGAAGGGGTGATTTTAGGTATTGGAGCTTCTCCCAATGTCGATTTAGCAAAAAAAGCTGGTTTAAATTTAGGCAGCCGGGGAGGGATATCTGTTGATGAATACATGAGGACTTCAGAGTCAGATATATTCGCAGTAGGGGATTGTTCCTGCAAAAGAGACTTTTTTACCAGAAAAGCTGTTCCAGTTATGCTTGCTTCCACTGCTACCGCAGAAGCAAGAATTGCCGGAGCAAATTTATATAAGATAAAAGTAGTTAGAGAGAACAAAGGAACAATTGCTGTTTATTCTACTTATGTTGACGGGTTGGTTTTAAGTTCCGCTGGTTTAACCGAGAAGACTGCTCAAGAGGAAGGGTTTGAGATCATAACCGGAGAAATAGAAGGTGTAGATAAACACCCGGCTACTTTGCCAGGTGTTTGTAAAAGTAAGATGAAATTAGTTTTTTCAAAACAGTCGGGAATAATTTTAGGCGGCCAAGTCAGCTGTGGAATGGCTTGCGCCCAACTTATAAATTTAATCGGGGTTGCCATTCAAAAAAGGATGTCAGCAACCGAATTAGAGACTTTGCAGATGGCAACTCATCCTTACCTTACCAGTTCTCCGACAAAATACCCGGTAGTTTTGGCGGCTCAGGCAGCTTTAGAAAATTCATGATCGATGAAACTATGAAAGGTATTTTTGATGAGAATTTTAAAAAATATGACCAATGGTATGATAAAAATAAATTTGCCTACCTTTGCGAATTAAAGCTGTTAAAAAAAGTAGTCCCTAAAAAAAAGAAAGGCCTTGAAATAGGGGTTGGAACCGGAAGATTTGCTCAAAAACTAGGCACTGATTTCGGGGTGGATCCTTCCTCGAATATGTTAAGGATCGCTCAAAAAAGAGGTATAAAAACCAAAATTGCCAAAGGAGAGGACCTGCCATTTAAAGATGGGGAATTCGATTATGTAACAATCATTATTACTTTTTGTTTTCTGGATAACCCGGATAAAGTTTTGGCTGAAGTAGAAAGGGTACTTAAAAAAAATGGAAAAATCATTATAGCGGTGGTAGATAAAGAGAGTTTTCTTGGGAAATTTTATCAGGAGAAAAAAAGTATTTTTTATAAAAAAGCCCGTTTTTTTTCTATCCCTTTAATTTTAGAATTATTAGGAAAACAAGGTTTCATTGATTTCTCTTGTTACCAAACCATTTTTAACTTACCGGATAAGATTAACCAAATACAAAAACCCAAACCTGGTTTCGGAGAAGGCGGTTTTGTTGTGATCCAGGCAAAAAAGCCTTAAAAAAATATTTTTATAACACCCCTTGACAAAATAAAAGATATATGTTAGGCTTACCTAACAAAGATAGATAACCCTAATAATTAAGGAAAATGAGTAAAATTAACAAAACAGTTAGTTCAAATATGGAAGATTACCTGGAGGCAATAGCTTTTCTGCAGGGGGAAAAAGGTATTGTCAGAGTGAAAGATATCGGAGAGAAGCTGAAGGTTAAAAATTCAAGTGTAAGTGAGGCCTTAAGTGTATTATCTAAAAAAAACTTAGTAAAGCATGAGCGTTATGGCTATGTTGAACTCACTAAAGTCGGAAGAGAGATAGCCGATAAAGTTGCCAAAAGGCATAATACACTAGTTAAATTTCTAAAAGAAATTCTTAATGTAGATTCAGAAATAGCTAAAGAAGACGCTTGTCGAATGGAACATTCGATAAGCAAAGTTACTGCCAATAAATTGAATAGTTTTATTGAGTTTATTGAAAATTCTCCTTATTCCGGCAGGCCGCATTGGCTCAAGAGTTTTGATAAATTCCAAAAAACCGGCAAAAGGCTTAGATGTAAAATTCAAAAAAAAGGCCTCAAAAATGATTAGCTTGATTCAACTCAAATTAAATCAATCGGCTAAAATAGTAGCCATAGAAGGCGGTCAAGGGTTAGTGACACGCCTTAATAATCTTGGCATAAGAGAAGGAGTTACTATAAAAAAGGTGATTGGCTTTTTTGGCAAAGGGCCGATAATTGTAAAAGTCGGAAATAGCCAAATTGCTTTGGGAAGGGGTATGGCCCAGAAAGTGATAGTAGAAATTCAATGAAAGTAGTTTTAACCGGCAATCCTAACGTTGGTAAAAGTGTGATTTTTTCCCGTCTTACCGGGGCAAGGGTAATAGCCTCAAATTATCCTGGTACCACAGTTAATTTTACCCGCGGGCAAATGAATTTCTTTAATATTAAAGGCGATATTGTTGATACCCCGGGAACTTATAGTTTATCTTCAACCAATAAAGCCGAAGAGGTAACTATAAAGCTAATCAAAGAAGCCGATAAAATAATAAATGTTATCGACGCTACTAATTTAGAGAGAAATTTATATCTTACCCTTGAGTTAATTCGAAAGACAAATAAGCCGATTTTAGTAGTTTTAAATATGTGGGATGAAACAAAGCATAAAGGCGTAGAGATTAATATTGAGAAACTTCAAGAATTATTAGGTGTTCCGGTAGTAGCAACCTGCGGCTTAACCGGTGAAGGTATACGAGAACTGGTTTTTGATATCAATAAAGCAAAAATATCTCCTTTAAAAGAAAAAAAAGGCTCTATTTGGGTTGAGATCGGTCAAATAGTCAGTCGGGTTCAACAATTGCACCATCGCCATCATAGTTTTCTTGATTTTTTACAAGACTTAAGTATCAAGCCGCCGTTTTCTTTTTTCACCGCGGGTGCGATAGTATTTATTTCATTTTGGATAATTAGATTTGTCGGGGAAGGCTTAATAAATCATGTCTTTGACCCTTTATTTGAAAAAATTTATACTCCCTTAATAATGCGGCTAAGTTCTTTTTTAGGGGAAGGGAGTTTTCTCCATAGCGCTTTAATCGGGGATTTAATAGCTGGAAAAATCGATTATGGGGTGTCGTTTGGTATTTTAACCACCGGCCTTTATGTGCCTATAGCTATGGTTTTGCCATATGTTTTTAGTTTTTATTTTATTTTAGGGGTTATGGAAGATTGGGGTTATTTGCCCCGGTTAGCAATTTTAGGCGATAGGCTTTTTCATAAGTTAGGTTTACATGGTTATGCTGTGGTTCCGATGATTTTAGGTTTGGGGTGCAATGTGCCCGGGGCATTAGCAACCCGGCTTTTTGAAGAAAAAAGAGAAAAATTTATTGCCGCTACCCTTTTAGCTATTGCGGTGCCATGTATGGCTCAGACCGCGATGATTATAAATTTATTGGGAAGATATGGAGGCCAGTATATTCTTTTGGTATTTTTTATAATATTTTGTCTCTGGCTTATTCTTGGAAGGCTGATGAGCGTTTTTACTAAAGGCCAAAGCCCGGAAATACTATTAGAAATTCCGCCTTACAGAATACCCCATTTTAAGAGTGTAGTTAAAAAATTGTGGTTTAGGATTAGCTGGTTTTTTAAAGAAGCAGTTCCTTTAGTTCTTTTAGGAATATTGATAGTTAATATTTTGTATTTTTTAAAGATAATAGATTTTATGGCTTTTATATTTTCGCCTTTAATAACTAAAGCCTGGGGCTTGCCGGAGGAGGCAATCGGAACCTTGATCGTTGGTTTTCTAAGAAAAGACGTAGCAGTTGGGATGTTGCGCCCTTTAGACTTATCTTTAAGGCAGCTGATAGTCGGGGCAACTATTCTAGCCATATATTTTCCCTGTATAGCAACTTTTATGGTTTTAGTAAAAGAATTAGGGTTTAAGGACATGCTTAAATCAATAGCAATAATGTTGTTTACTGCTGTGACGGTAGGATTTATTTTAAATAATCTGCTTTTATTTTTTGGGATGTGAAAAGTTATTAAAATATTGAATAAGGAGATAAAATGGAAGTTTTTACAGATATAAATTTTATCGAAAAAAATAAATTCCAAGTCAACACTTCCTCAGGAACTGAAATTTATTGTGATATAAAAAAAGACAACCATCAACCATCTGGCCCTAATTCATTGGAACTTTTTTTATCTTCGCTGGGCTGTTGTATTGGGGTTTACGCCAAACTTTGCCTTATTAAACACAAAATAGATTTTACTCAACTCAAAATAAGAGCTAAAGGTGAGCTTTCTTCGAAACCGCCCCTTAGGCTGGTAAATCTTGGAGTTGAAATCAAGACCGATGCTCAATTAAAAGATAAAAAAGACCTCTTTTTAAGGTATGTCCATAATTGCCCGATACACAATACCCTTATGAGATCTAGCAACATAGAAATTAAATTACTTTAGGTAAAAAGAGCCGTCACAAGGTTTGGTATTTAAGCTGGCAAAACCTTCCCGGCAAGATGAAAAATCAAGACCTTCTTTCAACACAGCATCTCTTACCCTATTAATTAAATTTTTTCTCAAATCCGGCGTTAAATAAATATAATTACTTTTTCTTTGGCCTTGGGCGTAATAGAGATTTTGCCAGAGGTCTTTATGTTCAGGAAAGGCTTCTGTCATTTTTTTAAAATTATCGGGTTTTACCTTATAGGTTGAGGTTATTATTTGCCTGGCGCCGGATGAAGCCAATATTTTTATAGTTTCTTCGATGTTTTGGGTATTGAGAGGGTATATTAAAGGGTCAAAGCGGATAAGAGTAGGGATTTTTTTTGATAGAGATTTTATGGTGCTTAATCTTTGGCTGGGTGAAGGGGTATTGGGTTCTAATTTTTTAGATAATTTTTCATCTAAAGTGTTAAGAGATATGCTTAGGGTTAAATTTTTAAAACTTTTAAGTAAATCAATGTCGCGTAGAATCAGGGAGGACTTAGTTACCAAATGTATTTTTAAATCAAGGCTTTGGAGGATTTCCAGCATTTGCCGGGTTAGCTTTAACTTTTTTTCTAAATTGAGGTAAGGGTCAGAAGAGTTAGCAATAGTAATTATTGATTTTTTTGGTATTTTGGTTATTTGACTCTTAAGTTTCTTTAAAAAATCTTTTTTTGCTCTGGGTTGGTTAAATTGTCTTATGTAGGAGGGGGCATAGCAATAAAGACAGCCGTGAGAACACCCGCTATAGGGTGATAGGCTGAATTTTTCCGGGCAACTGCAAAGCCTATTCTTCCAGGGGTCAAAAGGGGTAATTAAACTCATAATTTATTATTTTAGGATATCTGTTTAAAGAGTCAACTTTTAAAGATAGTAAGATTTCACTTGAGACAGCGGCCTCTTTCCTAATTTTTATTATATGGTATAATAGCAAAAAATAGGAGGACCGATGTTAACAACTATTATCGGCTGGTTTTGGATTATATTAGGAGTTTTATTTATCATTAAACCGGATTTTTTAAAAAAAAGGCTAGTAAAAAAGGGTAATAAAAGGGTTAAAAGAACCTTATTTTTTGCGGCTTTAATCTTATCTTTTACTTTAATCGCCGCTGCCTTAAAACACCAGGGGTTATTACCTAAAATAATAGTGATCCTGGGTGTTATCGGCATTATAAAAGCCGTTATTATTCTCAAATCCAAAGCTTCTGATAAGTTGTTGGCCTGGGCTGCCGGGCGTTCGCTGCTTTTTTACCGGGCAGGAGGGCTGGCATATGTTATTATCGGGGTCATTCTTGTTAAATTTCTTTAAAGAGTTATTGTTTTAAAGATAGCCTTCAAAGGTGACGGCTATTTATGATATTATAAACTTTACTTAAACCAATATTAGATTATCATGAATCAGAGCCGATATTCTTTTAAATCGGTTATTTTTGACTTAGACGGTGTTATAACCAAGACCGCTTTAGTACATGCTGCAGCCTGGAAAGAAACTTTCGATGAGTATCTTAAACTGCGCGAGGAAAGAGACGGAGAGCCTTTCAAAGAATTCACCCATCAAAATGACTACCTTCCTTACGTCGATGGAAAACCCCGTTATGAAGGTGTCGATAGTTTTTTAAGGTCCCGGGGTATAGAGCTTGATTACGGCGATCCTTCAGATAGCTCTGAAAAAGAGACGGTTTGCGGTATTGGCAACCGCAAGAATGAAAAATTTCGAGAAGTTTTAAAGAAACAGGGGGTTGAGGTTTATCCTTCAACTATTGAGCTTATAAAAAAATTAACCGAAGATGGAGTAAGGATTGGAGCAGCTTCTTCTTCAAAGAACTGTAAGTATGTATTAGAAGCTGCCGGAATTGAAGATCTTTTTGAGAGCCGGGTTGACGGGGTAGTTTCAGCTGAGTTGGGCCTTAAAGGAAAGCCTGAAGGTGATATCTTTGTAAAAGCCGCCTTTGATGTAGGCACTATTCCGGCTGAATCAATAGTAGTTGAAGATGCAACTTCCGGGGTTGCTGCCGGAAGAAACGGCGGGTTCGGATTAGTTTTAGGGATAGCCAGAGAGAACAATCAAAGAGAGCTGCTTAAAAATGGTGCCGATATCGTAGTAACCGATTTATCTGAAATTACTATAGATTTAATAGAGCAGTGGTTTCATCGCAGGCCCCGGCCTCTGATGGAAAGCTGGCAGCAGAAGGCTCAAAGACTAGAATTCTTAGAAGGAAAAGAGGAAAAAACTAAGGCGGTAATAAATGATTTTTACCTGCGTAACTCAAAGAAAGTTTTCTTTGGAGAAAAAAAACCGGTCTTTTTCTTAGATTATGATGGGACTTTAACCCCAATAGTTTCACGTCCGGAATTAGCTAAGGTTTCAAAAGAGATGCAGGATACAGTAAAAAAACTATCCCAGAAATATCAGACCGTGATCGTAAGCGGAAGAATGCGGGAAGATGTCGAGGATCTTTTAGGGATAGAAGGTTTAATCTATGCCGGCAGCCACGGTTTTGATATCAAAGGCCCTAATACTTCAATGGTTGAACCACAAGCAGAGAAAACCATACCTTTAATATCGCAGATAACCGAGATACTAAAAAAAGAATTAGAGCCGCTTGAGAATGTATTAATCGAAGAGAAAAAATTCAGCGTTGCTGTTCATTATCGTTTAGCCGAGGATAGTGTTGTGCCGAAAATAGAAGAGTTAGTAAATAAATTGGTAAAAGAACATGATTCTTTAAGGATTTTAGAAGGCAAAAAAGTTTTTGAAATTCTTCCAGCAATAGATTGGAATAAAGGTAAAGCTTTAATTTGGATTATGAGAGCTTTAAATATCGGCTGGGAAGATTCATCGGTAATTTATATTGGCGATGATACTACCGATGAGTTTGCATTTCGTGTGCTTGGCAGCCGAGGAACCGGAATTTTAGTTTCCGAAGAAGAAAAAAACTCATGGGCTGATTTTTATTTGTCTTCACCTAAAGAAGTGAGGGAATTGTTTGAAAAAGTTATCTCGCATTAATATCGATTCAGCTTCTCCTTGGACCGTAGTCTATGAACGTTTTGATCCGGCCGAGGAGAGCTTAAGAGAGGCTTTATGTAGTTTGGGCAATGGTTATTTCGGCACCCGGGGCGCTATGCCTGAATCAGTAGCCTCAAAAATTCACTATCCCGGTACCTATGTTGCCGGCCTTTTCAACCGTCTTACCACCAACATAGCCGGTAAATCAATCGTTAACGAAGATTTAGTTAATTGTCCCAATTGGGTTTTTCTTACCTTTAGAGTTGGTTCAAGTGAATGGGTTAATCCTTCTACTACTAAAATCCTTGCCTTCAAACAAAAGCTGGATATGAAAAAAGGTATTTTGAACCGAAAAATCCGTTTTCAAAACCGTAAAGGCCAAAAAACTTTAGTTGAGGTAAATAGAATTGTTCATATGAGCGATCCGCATTGCGGAGCTTTCGAATACATTATAATGCCTGAGAATTACAGTGATTGGATAACAGTTAGAACTATGCTCGATGGGACAGTTCTTAATACCGGGGTCGAACGCTACCGTCAACTTAATTCCAAACACTGGAAACCGATTTCTTTAGGAAGTTTTCAAAGAAACGGTATTTATCTGTCTATGCGTACAACTCGTTCGAGAGTTATCCTTGCCCAAGCCGCCAAAACACGAATTTTCGCCGGAGAAAAAGAAAGAGAACTAAAGCCGGCAATAAAACATTTAATGAAAGGTAAAGAGAGAATCGGCCAGGAGTTTAGATTTCTTGCTAAAGAAAAACAACATTACAAGATTGAAAAGACAGTATCAATATATACCTCTAAAGATCAGGGAGTCAAAGAACCAATTAAGGAGGCGATGAACTATTTAAAAAAACCAAAACGTTTTAAAAACCTCCTTAAGACACATCAAAAAGCTTGGGAAGATATCTGGAAAAAATGCGATATAAAAATAGAAGGACATAATTTTTCCCAAAGGGTTTTGCGTTTTCATATTTTTCATTTAATCCAAACTGCTTCGACCAATAATGCTGACATCGATGCCGGGCTTCCGGCAAGAGGTTTAACTGGTGAAGCTTACCGGGGACATGTTTTTTGGGATGAGCTTTTCACTATGCCGTTGTATGATTTTCATATGCCGGAGGTTTCAAAATCCCTTCTATTATATCGCTATCGCCGGATTCACAAGGCAAGAGAATATGCTAAATCAGAAGGGCATAAAGGGGCAATGTTTCCTTGGCAGAGCGGTTCAAGTGGTAAAGAAGAAACCCAGATAGTCCACCTTAATCCTTTGTCAGGAACCTGGGGCCCGGATTATAGCCGGCGCCAGCGCCATGTTTCTTTGTCCATTGCTTATAATATTTGGCAACATTGGGCAAGAACCGGCGATTATGGATTTTTGGTACGCTATGGGGCTGAGGTTATCCTTTCAATTGCCCGGTTTTGGGGCAGTATTGCCAAGTATGATTCTAAAGACCGCCGTTACCATATAAAAGGAGTGATGGGCCCGGATGAATTCCATGAAAAATTACCTAAGAGTTCTCAACCCGGCTTAAAAGATAATGCTTACACCAATATTATGGCAGTTTGGTTATTGCTGCGAGCCCAAGATGTTATAAGGCTTCTTCCTAACGGTCACAAAAAAAGAATAATGAAAAAAATAAAATTAGAACAGAATGAACTCTCGCGTTGGGACGATATTATTCATAAGATGAATTTGGTTATAAATGACGATGGGGTAATAAGCCAATTTGACGGTTATTTTAAATTAAAAGAATTAGATTGGCAAGGGTATCGTCAAGAATATGGGAATATCCACCGAATGGATAGGATATTAAAAGCCGAAGGCAAATCACCCGATGCTTATAAAGTATCTAAACAAGCTGATACTTTGATGCTTTTTTATCTTTTGCCGTTAATTGAAATAGAAGGAATTTTTAGCCGTTTGGGTTATAAGTTTGATAAAAATACTTTAAGAAAAAATTATGATTATTATATCAAAAGAACTTCCCATGGTTCTACTTTAAGTAAAGTAGTCCACTCCTATGTTGCCCAGCTTTTGGCAAAACCAAAAGAGTTTTGGCGCTGGTATACGGATGTTTTAAAGTCAGATATTTATGATGTTCAAGGCGGTACTACTCCCGAAGGAATTCACTGCGGTGTAATGGGTGGGTCTTTGGATATTGTTTACCGTGGTATTGCCGGTATAAGATTTAGGAAGGACCGGGTTATGATCGACCCTAAATTACCGCAGCGTTGGAGAAAACTCAAATTTAAATTCTTATATAAAAATATATGGATTTCTTTAACCATAACAAAGCTTCAAATCTCAATATTAATCCAGGGCCATGGAGCAATCCCGGTTGAGGTAAGCGGAAAACTTTATTACCCTTCCCTAGGCAAGACCTTAAAAGTCCCTTACAAAAAAAGAAAGCCAAAATAACCAGGACACATCCCACCCAAATTTACCTTGCCAGGCTTATCTTTTTTTGCGAAATTTCTCGATATCTTCATCTTTAAGTGGTTCTAGCAAAATCCTTTGGTATTCTTTTTTATCTAAATATTCTTTCCAGATAGGTTCAACAAAGCCAGGGTTTGTTAAGCCGGAGTTTATCCTCGCACTAGACCACTTATATCTGATAGCTTGTTTTACTAAGCCAGCGCGCAGAGGATTTTGTTCGATATACCTACAGGCTGACCATAAGTAAGATTCCTCATCAATTATTGCGGAAAAAAATCGGCATTCCCAGAGTCTCCCGGTTCGATTATACTTTTTATTTATGTATTGGGTATAGGAAAGGCTTATTTTCTGCATAGTTTTTGCTAAAGAATCTTTTTGGGTGGGCACTAATAAAAGATGAACATGATTGGGCATGAGGCAATAGGCATGTATTATACATCCGCATTGGCTGGTATATTTTTTTAATAGATAAAGATAGAATTGTTTATCTCGACTATCTTTAAATATGGCTTTCTTATTGTTTCCTCTATGAGTTATATGATGAGGGTGGCCAGGATTTACTATTCTTGCTATTCTTGACATATCTAATTTTTTTAAATCGGTTTTTTATCCGACTAATCCCCTTTTATTAATAGACGTTTTAAAAAGGTAAATTCTTTCAAAAATTTTAATTATTTTGCCAAAAAAATGCTTTATAGTATTGTCTTTTTTTAATGGGATGTGTCCCGGGATTTTTTGTCTTTTACAAAAACAACTTTATGCTATAATATAGGCTCGATAAAAAAGGCGTGTGATAAAAATGGCAGATGCGTCGAAAAAAATGAGCTGGGAAGTAGCAAAGAAGATATCTTTGCCCACGGGGCTCTTTTTAATATTTTCATTTTTCTACATTTCATATAAAGTCCATTTTTCTTATCATTTATCTATTCAACTGCAGAACGAATTAAAAAAACATCTTCTGGCCATATTTGTAGTAGTTATTGCTTTCATTGTGCAAAGAGCGATTGGCGCGGTGACCTTATGGTATAAAGCAAATGTTGCCGAGAAAACCCTTACTACTTTAGATGATAAGTTAATCCCAATTATACGAAGAACAGCTAAGGTAATATTATGGGTAGTTGCTTTTTTAGTAATTTTACCTTTTTATGGGATAAATATAAGTGCTTTGGTTACTGCCCTGGGGGTTAGTTCTCTGGCGATTGCTTTAGCAGCCCAGGATACTATAGCAAATATAATATCGGGGTTTATGATAATGGTTGATGCCCCTTTTCGAATTGGGGATCAAATCAAGCTGCCTTGGGGGGAAGAAGTAGAGGTTATAGAGATTGGGGTCAGAAGAAGTAAGTTTTTAGCTAAAGATAAGGCTATTATAATCGTTCCCAACCTTGAGTTAAGCAAAAGCAAAATTACAAATTTTACATATGGAAAGGAGTTTTTAGCTAATGGTTCTAAAAGGAGCGATATTTGATTTAGATGGAGTAATTGTTAATACGATAAATCTACATTTTAAAGCTTGGCAAAAGATGTTTTGTGAATATGGAGAAAAGTTTGATTTTACAGATTATAAAGCAAAAGTAGACGGGATTCCCCGCATTGCCGGAGCAAAAGCTATTTTGAAAAATTTAACCGATAAGGAGATCGAAGAAGCAGCAGCCAGAAAGCAAAAATATTTTTTAGAGTTTTTGGATAACCAGGAAGAAACAATAGTATATCAAGACACCTTAGATCTAATCGAAAAACTGAAAAACAAAGGCGTTAAAATTGCCGTGATCTCATCAAGTAAAAGTTGTCGTTATATTTTAGATAAAGCAGGTTTAACTGCTAAATTCGAAGTTATCTTAGGCGGGGGTGATGTAAAAAACGGCAAGCCGCATCCCGATATCTTTTTGATTGCTGCTAAACAATTAGGGCTAAAACCGGCAGAATGTATTGTTTTTGAAGATGCGGTTTTAGGGGTTGTGGCCGCAAAACGCGCCGGAATAAAATGTGTTGGTATTGACCGCCACGGTGATGAATCTAGATTAGCGGAAGCTGATATGGTAGTTAGCAATTTAAAATCTGTTGACATATGTGAGTTAGAGAGGCTCATTAGCTAAAAAATGGTTAAACTAAAAAATATTTATTCTAATTACATCAATGATGAGCTTTGGCTAATAAAAGAAACCGAGTTCTCTAAAGATTTGCAAAATATCCGTGAAAGCCAACTTGCCTTAGGAAATGGTTATATTGGCAGCAGAGGAATTTATGAAGAGATACCTTATTATTGTTCGCCTGGAACCTACATTGCCGGCCTTTATGATAAGATGGCCGCCCAGGTTTCAGAATTAATAAACCTTCCCAACCCGATTAATTTTAAATTTGCTGTTGAAGGAGAAAAGCTTGATGTGGTTGCTATGGACATAGTTGATCACAAACGAGTTTTAAATATGAAAAAAGGGGTCTTAGCCAGAAAAACCCTTTATAAAAACAGCAAAAAACATACCTTTGATTACCAATCAGTGCGTTTTATTTCCCAGCACAATAAAAATATCGGGGTAATGAAGATATCCTTAACTCCGTTGGATGCATCATGTACAGTAGATATAAATACCGGAATAGATACCTCGGTTTCTAATTCCGGGGTTCTTTCCGAAGGTAGAAAGAAACACTTTCGGATAAAAGAATTGGGCCGTCATAAAGGAGCCGGTTATATAGTAATTGATACTTTTGAGAAAAAACACACTCTTATTTATTGGGCCGGTTTTCGTTATTATTTAAACGGGAAAAAGACAGTAGCCAAAGATAATATTTTTCGCCTTAAATTACGAAAAAATCAAACCGTGATTTTTACTAAGGTTTTTTACATCAAGCATTACCCTTATAAGAGTAATGTGGTTGCTCAAAAAAAGAAAAGTTTTAATGCATTCAACAAAGCTTTTAAAGCCAGCTATAATACTTTATTAAAAGAACATACCCAAGCTTGGGATAAAATCTGGAAAAAAGCAGATGTCATTATCGGCGGAACTGCCAATATTCAGCAAAATATGCGTTTTAATACTTATCATATGGTAATTTCGGCAATTTATGATAAAGGGTTTTCCAGTATTGGCGCCAGAACTTTAAGCGGAGAAGGCTATCGCGGGCATATATTCTGGGATGCCGAAATTTTTCTGATGCCGTTTTATCTTTTTACCTTTCCAAAGATTGCCAAGAATATGCTGCTTTACCGTTACCGGCGCCTGGGGGCCTCAAGAGAGATAGCTAAGAGCAACGGATATAAAGGAGTTCAATTTGCCTGGGAGTCTGCTGATACCGGAGAGGAGGAGACTCCGGAGTGGGCAAGAGACATTGACAGGAGAATAATTAAAATCCATACCCATAAAATGGAACACCATATAGTTGCTGATGTTGCTTTTGCAGTATATAAATATTATGTCGCGACTTTAGATGAAAGATTTATGCAAGACTATGGATGTGAGATGCTTATAGAAACAGCAAGATTCTGGGCCTCTAGAGTAGAATATAATAAAAGAAAAGACCTTTATGAGATAAAACATGTTATCGGCCCTGATGAATTTCACGTTGACGTTAATAATAATGCCTTTACTAATATGATGGCTAAATGGAACCTTTTAACCGCCAATAAACTGATAACCAAGTTAAAAAAACAAACCAAGTCATATAATAAGATTAAAGAAAAGACAGATTTAAAGAGAAATGAGTTAGGCACCTGGCGAAAAATAGCTTCAAAAATGAAGATAAATATAAACAAAAAAAATATCATTGAGCAATTCGACGGTTACTTTAAATTAAAAAAAGTAGTGCTTACCAGAACCGATGAAAATGGAATTCCTCAAATGCCGGAAACCTTAAAAGCAAAAGATCTATCAAAAACCCAATTAATAAAACAAGCCGATGTATTAATGTTAATGTCGATGCTCAATGATGTGTTCAACAGTGAAACAAAAAGAGTAAATTATGATTATTATTATCCAAAGACTCTGCATAAATCTTCACTCAGTGCCCCGATGCATTCTTATATTGCATCTGATGTCGGTGATATGCACCGGGCTTATAATTTTTTTAATGTTGCTATGCGTACCGATATTAGTAATCTTTATGGAAATACTCCGGAAGGAATTCATGCAGCTTCTTTAGGCGGAACCTGGCAGACTTTAATTTTTGGATTTGCTGGGATATCGGTTAAAAAAGAACGCTTGCATATAAATCCAGCTATGCCACATTCTTGGCACGGGTTAAAGTTTTCTTTGATTTGGCGTTCCCAAGTTGTTAATTTAGAGCTAACTAATGAGTCGGTAAAGATAAAAATATCGGGGCCTAAATTAAAGTGTATCAAGATAGGTGTATTTAATAAGATAGTTGAGGTAAAAACCAACAAGACCCAGGTGTTTAAAAAAGGAAAAGGTAAGTCCAAACAAGAGAGGTATTACTGATGGAAAATAAAGAGAAATTAAACATCGCTCATCTTCACTGGGGCTTTCCCCCGATAATCGGCGGGGTTGAAACGCATCTAACGATAATTTTACCTCAGATGGCCAAGCTTGGCCACAATGTGCATCTTTTAACCGGGGCGGTTGAAGGCCTAAGAGGCAGATATACTTATGAAAAGGTGAAAATTCACCGTACTCCTTTGATGGATTTAAATTGGCTCTATAAAAGAGGCCTTAACGGGTTAGAAGAAGAAGTAAAAGATACCTTTAATGCTTTTTTAGGAGAAGCTAAACCAGATATTGTTCACGCTCATAATATGCATTATTTTAGCACAATTCATGTGCGGGCATTGGAGAGTTATTGCCAAGCTAACAAGATTCCTTTTATTCTCACCGCCCATAATGTTTGGGATGATATTTTATTTTTAGAATTGACCCACAAAGTAAAGTGGGACCATATAATTGCAGTAAGCCACTATATAAAAAAAGAAATAATCGGTATCGGTTTAGATGATGTAAAGATAACTGTAATTCATCACGGCGTTGATCAGGATAACTTTAAAAGCGGAGCTGATACTACCCATATCCTTTCAAAGTATCCTCAGTTAAAAGATAAAAAGGTGATTTTTCATCCGGCCAGAATTGGGCTGGCTAAAGGCTGCGATACTAGTATTAAAGCTATAAGCATAGTAAAACAACTTCATCCGGATATTATGTTGGTTCTAGCCGGCTCAAAAAATATAATTGACTGGGGAGGAACTCAGCAAAAAGATATTGCTTATTTAGTTAATTTAGTAAAACATTTTGAGATGGAAAATAATGTTTTAATAGATATGTATAGCTTAGAGGAGGTCAAAGAACTCTATGAGGTAGCTGACCTTTGTTTATACCCTTCAACTGCTCCGGAGCCTTTTGGTTTAACCATGCTTGAGGCTATGGCAATGTCAAAACCAATGATAGTCAGCAATATGGGGGGGATGCCGGAAATTATAAAAGATGGAATTAATGGTTTCGTGGTCCCGATGCGCGATTTTGAAACCATGGCAGCAAAAATATGCCAGTTGTTGGAAGATAAGAAGTTAAATAAAAGGTTTGGTTATACCGGCAGGCAGATGGTTGAATCCCAATATACTAAAGAAAAGGTAACTCAAGACACAATTGCTGTTTATCGAAACACTTTAAGAGGTATTGGTAAAGATCAAAGTGCCGCCGTTTAAAAAGTCTTATCTTTAAAAAAGAAAAACCTAAATTAAATAACTTAAGTTATTTATAGCGAACAGTTTATGGATAATTATTGGTTGTTTTTATAGTTTTCCCCCGCCAAAACCCTTGCCAATCCTAGGATATTATGGTAAATTCCTCATCTAAGGAGGCAAGACTTATGAGTAAAGACCATATTAATTATTTAAAATCTAAATTAGACCAAACAAATTTCCAAAAGTTAGCGATTTTAGAAAATCCAGCTATCTTTGAATTCGTAGCTAAATATATCGAGCTCTGTAATCCAAGATCGGTTTTTGTGCGCAGCGATTCGCAAGCCGATGCCAATTATGTTAGAGAAAAGGCAATTGAATTAGGGGAAGAACAAAGATTAAAAACCCCTGGCCACACTATTCATTTTGACGGCTATTTTGATCAGGCAAGAGATAAAAAAAGAACAAAGTATTTAATCCCCGAAGGCGAAAATAAAACCCATTATTTAAATAGTGTTGATAGAGTCAAAGGAGAAACTGAGATAAATGAATTTTTAAAAGGTATAATGAAAGATAAGGAAATGCTGGTTTCCTTTTTTTGTTTAGGACCGGTTGATTCCGCATTTTCGATATTAGCAGTTCAGATAACTGATTCTAATTATGTCGGACATTCTGAAGATATACTTTATCGCGGAGGATACCAACAATTTAAAAAACAAAAAGATAAAAAAGATTTTTTTAAATTTGTTCACAGCGCCGGGGAATTAGAAAATAATGTCAGTAAAAATGTTGATAAAAGAAGGGTGTATATAGATTTAGATAACGGTATAGTTTATAGTACCAATACCCAATATGCTGGAAATACTGTGGGGTTAAAAAAACTGGCCTTAAGATTAGCAATAAATAAAGCTTCTAATGAAGGTTGGTTGGCAGAACATATGTTTTTAATGGGTGTGCATGGTGAAAATGGAGAAAAAGTATATTTCTCCGGCGCCTACCCTAGTATGTGCGGAAAGACTTCTACTGCGATGTTGGCCGGCGAAAGTATAGTCGGCGATGACATAGCTTATTTGCGAGTCATAAATGGTAAAGTAAAGGCAGTTAATGTCGAAAGAGGAATTTTTGGCATCATAAAAGATGTTAATCAAAAAGATGATGCAATTCTTTATAAAAATTTGAGTAAGGAAGGAGAGGTTATTTTTTATAATATCTTA
>CAZGLF010000013.1:0-22568 GCA_964526615.1 uncultured Planctomycetia bacterium | reverse complement strand
TTAGTCGATTTAAAACCTAAGCAGTAAATAGCAGGGGTCAAAGGGTTGATAAGCTTGAGATATGATGGTGGAGAAATACGTATCGAGATAGCGTACTAATAATTACTAAGCATATAAAATTATAAATATTAAACCTTAGTTAATAATATTTAATATCGATTATTAAAAATGGTAACTAATAAATATTAATAAATAATAGTAAATATTTGATATAATTCAGATATAATAGTACTTATTAAGTATGGTTGATACATATTGGTACATTGTAATACACCTTGATACATAATAGTTGAGGATAATACATAATAGTTAATATATATTATGCTTAGTATAACTGAAGGGATATAAAAGATCTTTAGGGAAGAGGCTCTAGGACAATATTTTTGATAACACCGTTATCATCTTTTTTAACTGCTTTAACCCTGTCTAATATCTTTTTGATATCTTCTGAAAGAGAGGGTAAATTATCTTGATGCGGCCATTGTTTAAGGCCGGAAATTAAACTATCGGTTAACATGTCATTTGATTTTACTTTCAAGATGTTTTTGGCATTATCATTTATATAGATTACCTTGTTACCTTCGGCAATAATGGCTATTCCGTAATTTAGGGAATTTAACATATCTTCAATATGTTGGAGCCTTGTAGTTATTTGTTGTTTTTCGTTTTTTAGTTTTTTTGTTTCTTCTTTAACTAATCCTTCAAAAAGTTCATTTAATTGAGTTTTTGCAGCTTCTTGATCTAGCTGGTTTCCTGATATTTTTTCAAGCAAGGGCGAGACTTTCTCTTGCATCTTTATGGCTTTTTTGTGTTTTTTCTTCTTTATCTGTTGGGCACCTTCTTTTAGTATCCGCACATAATCCATTTCCGAGAAGCCGCGTTTACTTAAAATATCTTTAATTAAGGGCTCATATTCTTTAGATTTCTTTTTTCTCTTCGTTACGCTTCTTGCAATTTTGGCTTCCTTTTTCTGGTCAATGGTGTCTTTATTTATACCTATAATAACGGTTTCAGCCTTAATTCGATCTTCGAGGGCTGTGTTTAACTTCTTAACTTCGCTTAAGAAAGGTTGAATTTCCTCGGAGAGTTCCAAAGATTTTAGGTTTCTAGATAAGACACTAGAGAATTTATTTATTTCTTTTTTGGCCGGATGAGCTTGGTCATCTTCAAGGGATGTACTTAATTCGTTTTTAATAAAAATTAATTTTTGCAGGATAGATGATACCAGCGGTTCTGATTTTTCTATACCGACCCGATCGATTATTTTTATTGCTTCAACTAAAGAATTAGCCATTTTGGTGGCATCTTCTTTGATTTTGTCCATAAGAATGGAACTTTCGGTTCCTTCTTGAAAAATATCATCGATTAATTGCAAGAGATGCTCTTCCAACTCTTCTTTAATTTCTTCTTGGGGTTTTTGAACATCTTCCATGATGTCTTCGGCGCCGCTGTCAACTTCGAAAATATCTTCATCTTCATCAATTACTTGCTGGTCTTTTCCTACCAATTCATATTTTAAAGGGTTTATTTCAATAGTTTTTATATCAGCTTGTTTAGCTAAGGTTTCTACGCCGCCTGCTTGAACAATATTTTCTAATTGGTTATGGAATATATTTAAGAATTTTTTATAATCTTCTTCGGATGTTTCTTTGGTAAATCTAAAGCTTACTAATTGTACGGTTGAAAGCATCTTTATCAATTTATCGACTAATAAATTATTTTCTTCCAGCGGCACCATGTCATAACGGAGTTTTCCTTCTATGACGCATAGAGTGATTTCATCTTTAGCCTGCAATAATTCTCTTAAGGCTGCAAAAGATTGTTCGATAGCATCTTTTGCATACATGTGATCTATTCCAAAAGTATGAGTTTGCACGAAGGCCCTGCTTAGGTTAATTGCCAATTTAGAAAAGAGGATTTTTTCTTGAGTGGTAAGGTTCTTCTTTTGTTTTTCGGGTTTCTGGGGATTGAGGTTGTTTTCCATCACCTAAAATTTACCATATCTTATTTTTTAAGTCAAGGCTTCTTGTGTGTCAAATACCGGATTCACCGCCCCCGGGGAGGCCACCTTAGCGTATAAATCAATGTCCACCCCGGGGGTGTACGGAGGTGTCTTTAATTTGCGAATAACGGTTTACAATATCTGTTTCTTAAAAAAGAAAGCGCGGGGATTGATTATGGTACTTGAATTTTTTTTTATTGCATATATAATTGTTCTAAGAAAAGAATAAATATATTTTATAAATATGGAAAACCAGCAAAATCGCAGAAAGCCCAGTAAAGTTAAGGGGATGGATCTTACCAATCCTTCTCTTGGGCGTTACCACGACCATCTTACTCAGGCTTACGACCGAGCTTTTCTATTTCAATTCATTCCCAAGCGCTTAAAAACTGCTGAAGAAGAAAATTATAAAATTGCACTTTTTATGATTGATTTGGATAATTTTAAACACATCAATGATACCCATGGCCACCTTGTTGGAGATAAAGTTATAAAAGGAGTCGTTGAAAGGCTACGGGAGGCCTTAAGGGAAAATGATTATATTATTCGTTATGCCGGAGATGAATTTTTAGTTATTTTAGAAGATATCGAGTTAGAGGGAGCCTATACAGTTGCCCAGCGCCTGCTTTCCTCAGTGCGAAAATTCAGTATAGATGTTAAAGGTAAGAAGGTTTCTCAAACTACCAGTATGGGTTTTGCTTTATTTCCTGAGGATGCTAATACTTTGGAGGAGCTAATCGAGCGTGCTGACGAGGCTCTTTATTTAGTTAAAAAACGCAGTAAAGATAATTTTGCCCACTTTAAAGAGGTAAATATTAACCAAATAAGCGTAAAAGCCGGGATGAATTCTTTTCCTTGCCGCACGTTTATAAATCGAGAAAATGAGTATCAACTGATTAAAAAACGCCTTGATGAGCTTAGTTCTAAGCAAACTATTAAAGCTGTTGTGGCTTGTGGTGAATCGGGTATCGGTAAATCAAGGCTGCTTAAAGAAACCTCGGGTTTTTGCCATCAATCCGGAATTGAGACTATATTCTTTAGCCCTTATCAGAAAAACAGTTTAACCCCTTATTTTCTCTTATCCAAAACGTTTAACAACTACCTTATGAATAGTTTTCTGCATAATAAGGAAGAGACTTTAAAGACAGTTAAGATCGTTCCCGAAGAAAAGATAAATATTTTATCTCATTTTCTCACTTGTTTAAAAGATAATTTTCCTTCCAAAGGAGATAAACCCCAGGAGAGTCGTATTATTTTTGAAGCATTTTTAAGTTTAATTAAAGTTTTATCCGGGAAAAAAGGTGGTTTATTTTTAGGGTTAGATAATATTCAATATTCAGATATAGCTTCTTTGGAGTTCTTTGATTATGTTTTAGATAAAGAGCCGAAATTAAGGTTATTTATTTTTATGGATATTTTAGACCCTATTCCAGCAGGGGTTTACAATCCTTCGGCAATAACTAAAATTATCGCAAAAATCGGCTCCCGAATGAATGCCGATGTTTTTAAATTAGGCTTATTCACTCCAGAGAATGCAATTGCGATGAATGAAGCTATTTTTCCGGGGATTGGTTCGGCTACTGAGTTTAACAAAATTATCTATGAAATAACCAAAGGCCATCCTTTTTTTATCGAAGAGCTCTTAAAATTTCTTCTGGAAAAATCAGTTATATACTTTGAAAATGATAAGTGGCAGGTTAAAGAAATAAAAAAAGAAGAACTTCCGCAATCACTCGATGATGTTATTCGGCAAAGAATCGAAGGGTTGGATTTAGATATTAAGGAAACTATCTTGCTTTCATCGGTAATCGGCGAGGAGATCAACCCTGAAATTTTGAGTAAGATAAAATCAACCAATGAAGGAGATATTTTAGAGATTTTAGATAAAGCTAAAAAATTAAAGATTATTAAAGACGAAGAAAATGGGTTTAGTTTTTTAAATATTGCAGCCAAAGAAGTTACCTTGAATGAGATACCCGAGGCTCAGAAAAAGGGAATCTATAACCGGGTCTCCGAGGCCCTTATGGATACCTATAAAGATAATATTGAAACAGTTAGTTTTCAGTTAGCCAATCTTTTCAATCGTACCGAAGATGTCCAGCAGTTAAATAGATTTTCTAAGATGATCACCCAAAAAGCCAGTAGTATGTTTAATGCCCAGGAGGTGTTGAAGTATCTAGAAGGCTTGAGCCAAGTAGAAGACGAGGAGGATTTTTTTGAAGCTGCTAAGGAGTTAGAAGAAGGTGACCTTACTGGCGCATCTGAATTTTTAAGATTGTTTCAAAGCGCGATGAAAGATTTTAAACTATACCCTAAAGGTAGTAAAGTGAGAGAAAACGTGGTTGACAATATCTTTGAATCGGTGACTAAGCTCCTAGAAAAATATCCGGTAATTAATGTTAGTGAGGTAGAGAAGTCTTTAGTGATGAATAAGCGCCGAATTACCCCGCGCATCGCACGGTTTGTCGATGTTGATTCGATAGTAAAATTTTTAATCGATAGGGATGTTAAATCAATTATTTTCTTAAAAGATATCGAAAAAGAAGAAATCAGCAGGTTTCTTGAAGTTATTGTAAGAGAAACTGAAGAAATTTATGCCCAAGGTAGTTGGAAAGATATCTTAGCTGCTCAAGACCTAGAACATATATCAGTTAATAAGGCTGTTTATTTAGCACCGCAACAAAAAAAACCAACTAGCGCCATAAAAGATAAATTAGAAGGCGCTATGCTCTCTGATTTTATTTTAGGTAAAATTTCAGGTAAAGATTTAGGAGATATAAATCTGAGTTCGATCTTAAAAGATAACCCCCAAGCTTTGTCAAGCGAGCTTTTAAAAGCTTCAGAAGTAGCCAAGCAACTTGATCAGCATTCCGATAAATTAGATGTTATTTTCGAAGGGTTTAAAAAAATTGACGGCCTAGCAAAACAAGATACAGAAGGTAAAAAGGATGGTGAGTCCGGGGCTGACAAAAAAGGCCCGATACCACTTTCAACCGGCGATAAAAAAGAACCGCCTCCTGCAGAACAACAAGACATTGATGAAAAAATGACCAGTGTTTTTAAAGAATTTGATTCAAAAACCAAGGCTAATCTAATAAGAAAGGCCAACACCTCTGACGTTTCGATGACAAACATTATTAAGTCTTTGGGTGAGAAAGACTTAAGTGTGTTGATCGAAGAAATATATAATTCTGATGTATCACTTTGGGGGTTTAATAAGATGCTTTCTAAGTTAATAACGGTTTATAAATATCCCCAGGAAAAGGTTAAAGAGATATTAGATAAGAATGTTACCGATAAATTAAAGACCGATGATGAAAAAAGGTTTATTAAAGAAGGCGGGTTGTGGAAAAATCTTCCATTGGAATCACGTATAAATGATATTTTAAGGATGGATGAAGAGGACTTAGCCGAGGCTCCTTTCGCTGAGATATCTGGTGTATTGGAAGGATTAATTTTAAAGAAGAACTACGACAAGTTAAAGGAAATTTACCTTTATTTTTTGGAGAAGTCTTTAAATTATCCTCAGAAAGTAGGCAAAAAAGTAAAAATTATATATAACAACGCCTTCAAGAATCTTTCAGTTAAAGAACAGAATGCAAAAGCAGTTTTCCAGGCCCTTGAGGTTATAGTTTCGGTTATTAAGGAAAGCCCCTCTCAAGAGAGCTTGGAATTTTCTTTGGATCTAATTATATCGGTGACCAAGGAAATCAACCTCTATCAATTTAATGACCATACTTTATTCGATAAAATGAAGATAATTTATGCTATTTGGCGGCTGATTGAGGAAAGTAAGCCAACAATAGGCGAGAAGTCAGTTGAAAGTTTGAAGAAGAGGATAAATTTTCAGAAAGTCGCAATTGATTTATTTAACACTTATTTAGAGAATCCGGTAATTGGCCAAAGGATTAGTTCGGCTAAAGGTATCTTTCATGAGTTTTTGCTTTTTGCCTTAGATCAGATTATGGACAGCTTAGCCGAGAAATTAGCTAAAGTAAATGATCCCTTTGAGAGGTTTGTTGCCTTAAATCGGCTAAAAGGTTTTTATTCAGCTTTAGAAGGCAAAGACCTTGAGAAATTCATTGATACGATAATGGGGTCCTTTTCTTTGGAAAACATTTGTGAAGCATTATCTTATGTAGACTCTAAGCAGCTTTCGGGAGTATTACAAAATATTTACATCGGTTCTGACGATGAGACTAAAGAGAATATAATCGGAGTTATAGATGGGTTGGGTTTAACCGATTGTATCGATTTTATTAAGCAGATATCCAAAGACAAAAATCCGCCTAAGCTGCAAAAATTAATTTCACAAACTTATTCTAATTTAAAGAGCAAAAAATAATGGCTTTAGAAAGAAGAAAATCAGCGCCTTTAGGCAAAATTCTTTTGGATTTAAAAAAGATTACCCTTGATCAACTAAGCCAGGCTTTAGTGGTTCAGCGGGAGAAACATCCTGATAAGATGGTAGGGGAAATTTTGGTTGATTTAGGTTATCTAACTACCGATGAGTTGCATAATGCTTTAGCTTTACAATTTCATTATCCTCATATTCAATTGCGAAAGTATAAATTAGAGAAAGAAATACTTGATTTAATACCAAAAGAAGTAGCACAAAGATATAAGGTGGTGCCTTTAGATAAATTTGGTAAGATACTTACCATTGCAATGTTTAACCCTCTAGATAGAGAAGCTTTAAAGACAATCAGCCAGCTTACCGGGTTAGACGTTAGGGCGTTTGTTTCTCAAAGAGAAGAGTTGGATGAGACGATAACATTAGTTTATCGGTAAAAGGAATTAAATTATGGCTGATGATGATTTAGATTTAAATTTGGATTTAACCGGAGATAAAAGCGAGGATTTTAAACCGGCTTCCGCTGCCGAAGATGATAAGGATCAGTATCTTTCCGGAGGTTCTTATGCCGCAAAATTCGTAAAGAAGGTTTTGTTGGAGGCTGTTGAAAAAAGAGCAAGCGATATTTTTGTTGAACCAATGGAGGATGAACTGCGGATACGATACCGGGTAGATGGTTTGCTTGTTTTAGGCCCGACCGTTCCTTTGCAGCATTCTTCGGCTATCGTGAGTTGTTTTAAAGTTGCTTCGAATTTGGATATTGCCGAACACCGGTTTCCTCAGGATGGCCGCTTTAGAATGATTATTAAGGAAAGTCCGGTTGATTTTCGGGTATCGGTTGTGCCGACAACTTCTGGGGAAAAGGTAGTTTTAAGGGTTTTAGATAAAAGTAGCGTAAAATTAGATCTTGATAAATTAGGCTTTGACCAAGATAGCTTAAAGATCTTAAGAAGAAATTTAGATAAACCTTATGGAATGATCTTGGTTTGCGGGCCAACTGGTTCCGGTAAGACTACTACGCTTTATGGTTGCGTTAATTATGTAGATTCACCGGAATTAAACATAATGACCGTAGAGGATCCAATCGAATTTCAACTTAAAGGGATAAATCAAGTTGCCGTTCAAGAAGATATTGGATTGACTTTTGCATCGGTTCTGCGTTCTGCTTTGCGGCAAGACCCTGATATCATAATGGTTGGTGAAATTAGAGATTTCGAAACCGCTGATATTGCGGTCAAGGCTTCTTTGACCGGCCATCTTGTTCTCTCAACCGTGCATACTACTACTGCAACCGGCGCTATAGTTCGGTTCATCAATATGGGAATTGAACCTTTTCTTATGGCATCTTCTTGTTTGATGACTGCTTCACAAGTCCTTTTGAGGCGTCTTTGTGAGAATTGCAAAGAAGAAACCGAAATCCCTGACAATTTAAAACGGTCGCTAGACCAATATAAAATGGCTCCGCCTAAAGGCTTTAAGTATTATAAGCCGGTTGGCTGTAGATTTTGCAATAAGAGCGGTTTTTCAGGTAGAATTGGAATAATTGAAGTTTTAGAGCTTAACTCCGCTATTAGAGATCTTTTGATAAAAAAGGAAAATGAAATAACTATTCGAAAAGAAGCAGTCAAACAAGGAATGAAAACTTTAAGAGAAAAAGCCTTAACTAAAGTTTTAGATGGTATAACTACCATTGAAGAAGTTTATCGAGTTACTTTATAATAATTAATATATGGCACAAGAAGATATTCAAAAGCAAAGTAATGAATTAAAAACTTTTCACGCTATCTGCGAAGAGTTGTTTTTTCCGCCGATTAATCTAACTAAATACCAGATACCGGAACATATATTGGATTATATCCCTGAAAGAATAGCTATTGCTTATCAGGTTATACCGATTTCCCGCATGGGGAATGTTCTAACTGTAGCGATGAGCGACCCGTTAAATGTATCGGCAATCGACAGCCTTAGGCTGGTTACCCAGATGGATATTTCCCCGGTTATTGCTCCGCAGTCGCAAATCGCATCAACTATTGAAACAGTCTACTCATTAAAAACTGAAAAAAAGGGAAAAATCTCAGTTGAAAAGGCCGAAGAAAAAGTAACCGGTGATGTTTCATCGTTTCAGGAAAAAAAGTTTAACTTAGAAGAAGTTGCTAAGCTTTCCAAAGAAACAAAAATTGTAAATGCAGTCAATAAGATATTAAGTGATGCTGTTAAGATGCGGGCCAGTGATATCCATATTGAACCTAGTGAAAAAGACGTTAGGGTGCGTTTTAGGGTAGACGGTATATTGCACGAGGTAAAGATAATCGATAAACGTTTTCAGGAAGCTGTTATCGCCAGGTTAAAAATCATGTCCAGGCTTGATATTACTCAACGTAGGGTGCCTCAAGATGGCCGTTTTGGATTTACTATCTCCGGACGCCAAATTGATGTCAGGGTTTCAATTCTTCCCTTAGATTTTGGAGAAAAAATAGTTATGCGTCTTTTAGATAAAGCCAGTATTCAGCTTAATATTGAAAAATTAGGTTTTTCTCCTTATGCTTTAGAAGCCTTTAAAAATGCAATATCAAAACCTTTAGGTATGATACTTCTTACTGGGCCAACTGGTTCCGGTAAGACTACTACTTTATATACTTTATTGAACCGTTTAAATACTTATGATCAGAGTCTTGTTACTATTGAGGACCCGGTAGAATACAATTTAAAAGGAATAACTCAAGTTCCGGTTAAACATGAGATCGGTTTGGATTTTTCGTCGATATTAAGAGCTACTCTTAGGCAATCCCCGGACATTATAATGTTAGGTGAGATCAGAGATTTTGAAACTGTAGATATTGCGATGAAAGCCGCACTTACCGGACATATTGTTTTTTCTACTCTTCATACCAATGATGCACCTTCGGCAATCACCCGTCTTTTGAATATGGAGGTGGAGCCGTTTTTGATTTCATTTTCTTTAAATATGATTGCTGCCCAAAGGTTGGTGAGAAAAATTTGTTCTAGTTGTAAGACTTCATACAAAGAGGACTTAAGTCAAAACCAAGAAATTCCATTGCAATACCAGAAAAAAGATGCTATCCTTTATAAGGGAAAAGGATGCAAAGAGTGTGAGAATACCGGCTACAAGGGAAGAGTAGCGGTAGTTGAAGCTTTATCCTTAGATGATATAATTAGAGATATGATTATCAAGCGATCTTCAACCGATGAAATAAGAGAGTATGCCAGAGCAAATCTTGGCATGAAAACTTTAAGGGAAGACGCTATGGATAAGGCTTTAAGAGGCGAGACCACTTTTGATGAAGTGGTAAGAGTAACTACGGAGTTTTAATTATGGCTATATTTAATTATGTCGGTACAGATTCCTCCGGTAAGAAAGTAAAGGGGAAAGTAGAAGCTGCTAATCTAGAGGATGTAGTTAATAGGCTGCGTTCTGAAAAAATAACCATACTTGATATATTTGAATTAAAAAAAGGTAAAGGCAGTGCTTCCGGTAAAGCAAATCCTAAAGATTTAGAGCTTTTTGCCCGCCAGCTTTCATCGTTGATCTCGGCTCGTATACCGATTGTTAAGAGTTTAGGTATCTTAGCTACTCAGACTGAAAAAAAGTATTTTCAGGATATAATTTTCTCGATACAAAAGAGTATCGAGTCAGGTAATACCTTAGCCGATTCTTTTGCTAAATATCCTCAGGTGTTTTCTGGATTATTCATTAACATGATAAATGTCGGTGAATTTAGCGGTAACTTAGATGTTATGCTTGAGCGGCTTGCCAGCCATATTGAAAGTTACAATTCTTTAGTTAAAAAAGTAAAGTCGGCCATGATGTATCCGATCGGGATTATCGTAGTAGCTGTTGTAGTTTTAGCGGTTATTTTTACCTTTGTTATCCCGGGATTTGAAAAGATTTTTGCTAATATGGGTGGTGCTTTGCCTTTACCAACCCAGATTCTTATAAATATCAGTAATGGCTTTCGTAAATATTTTATTTATATTATAGCTGCTATAGTTGGATTGTTTTTTGCAGTAAAGAAATTCCTAAGTACTCCAAAAGGGATTGAGATAGCTGAAAAAATAAGAAGCAGGATACCGGTAATTGGTGAACTTTATCATAAGATGGTTATGGCTAGGTTTACCAAAACTTTAGCTATCTTGGTCAAAAGTGGTGTTTCAATCCTTAACGCAATTGAAATTGCCGGTAAAACCTCAGGAAGTAATAAGCTTAAAGAGTTAACCCTTGGTGTTCGGGATGAAGTATCTCGTGGAAAAAAATTCGCCGACGCCTTAAAAGAGACCGAATTTTTCCCATCGATGGCAGTAAATATGATTGGTGTAGGTGAGGAAGGCGGAGATTTAGGCGGAATGCTCGAGAAAGTAGCTGAACTTTACGATAAAGATGTTGATGCCGTTGCTTCCGGATTACTTTCCTTGCTGGAGCCGGCGATTATAATTTTTTTAGGGGTTGTTATCGGAGGTATCGTTATTTGCTTGTTCTTGCCGATACTTAAGATGCACGAGTTAATGAAACACTAAAAACCGGTAATAAGCTTTAAAAATACCCCCAAAATTCACTATAAAAAAACTTGCTATACCTTCCAGAACTTGTTATAATTTTAAATACTTTTTAGGGCCCGTAGCTCAGTCGGTTAGAGCAGTTGACTCATAATCAATTGGTCCGGGGTTCGAATCCCTGCGGGCCCATAGTTCTATTTAAATCGAGAAGTTTTGTTGCAAACAATACAAAGTGGTTGTGTTTGGGAATTTCGGATCCAATGACAATTGGAAGAAAAACCCAGCAGGCTCCGCCTTCGGCGGAGATTGGATACGAATCCCTGCGGGCCCATTTGATAATTGTATTTTATTGCTAGTTGTTAATATATATTATGATAACAACGGGCACATAGCTCAGTCGGTTAGAGCGCTACGCTCACATCGTAGAGGCCGCCCGTTCGATTCGGGCTGTGCCCATGGTTTATTTTGATTTGGAAGGTTAATTTTGACAATAAGGTGCGATAATTAGAATAGGGAGGTATCGGATCCAGCAAAATACTTGTCAATAAGCCTTAAGGCTTCGGCGTTGCCGAAGGCTGGATACGATTCGGGCTGTGCCCATATCAAATTTAACAGATTGAGAGGAAAATAAAATAAAATGAATTTTAAAGAAGAAATTAAGAAATTAGTTCAACTTCAAGAGGGTGATTCCCGCATTTACCATCTGCAACAAGAAAAAGATTCAACAAAACCAGAAGAGTTAAAAAAAATAAAAGAAAGCTTTGAAAATACGAAAGAAAAATTTAATGTTTTTGAAGAACGCCTCAAAGAACTACAATTAAAAAAGAAAGAAAAAGAGATTGATTTAGCTTCAAGAGAGGAGAGTCTTAAAAAATCACAAGCACAATTGTACCAATTAAAGACTAATAAGGAATATCAGGCTAAGTTAAGTGAGATCGCCTCGATTAAGGCAGATATATCACTTTCTGAAGAAGAAGTTTTGAAGGCCTTAGAAGAGATCGAAGAGGCAAAAGGAGATTTAGAAGAGGCAAAAGCTCAATTAGCAGAAGAAGAAAAAAAGTTTAAAGATCAAGAAAGTAAAATCACTTCTTCGATAAAAGATATTGAAGCTGAGATAAAAAATTTAGAAGATAAACGTAAAGTATCCACCAGCCAGATTGATCCGGAAACCTTGAAGTATTACGAAAAATTAATAAAAACACGCCAGGGGCTGGCGATTGTGCCGGTAAAAAATAATGATTGTGGTGCTTGCTATATGAGGCTTACGCATCAAACGGTAAATGAAATAAAAATGTATGAAAAACCGGTATTGTGTGGAAATTGCGTGCGAATGTTATATATACCGGAAGATATTGAATAATGGTAAAGATTTATATTGACGGAGCTTCTGTTGGCAATCCCGGAAAATCAGGTGTAGGGTATTTGATTTACCGCGAAGATAAACTTTTAAAAAAAGAAAGTGTTTATTTAGGTATCCAATCGAATAATTTTGCCGAATATATGGCGTTGATATTTGCCCTTAATGAAGCGATAAATTTAGATGAAAAATCTGTGGAGGTTTTTTCTGATAGCAAGCTAGTATGTGAGCAGATAAACGGAAATTATAAAGTCAAAAATAAGAATATTTACCCGTTATATACTTTAGCAAAAAAAATAATTTCATATTTGGAGAAGTTCCAAATTAAACATATTGATCGTGAAAAAAACCAAGAAGCCGATGAGCTGGCAAAAAAAGCCACCGGATTTTTGATATAGATAATTAAATAGAAATTACAATATTAGTATTTATTAAAGGAGGTATGTTATGAGCGGACATTCAAAATGGGCAAGTATTAAACACAAGAAAGGCGCAGCCGATGCAAAAAGAGGACGCCTTTTTACTAAGCTTATCAGGGAAATTACGGTTGCTGCCAGAGAGGGCGGCGGAAATCCCGATACCAACGCCCGCTTAAGAACAGCTATCAATGCAGCTAAAGATGCAAATATGCCTAAAGATAATATTGAGAAAGGGGTAAAAAAAGGAACCGGCGAATTACCAGGAGTAAGTTATGAGAGTTGCACTTTTGAAGGTTATGGACCGGGTGGAGTAGCAATCATAGTTGAGGCTCTTACCGATAATAAAAATCGGGCAGCTGCAGAAATTAGAAATATATTCTCTAAAAAAGGGGCAAATATGGCCGGGGCCGGAAGTGTAACTTGGATATTTACCCCTAAAGGTTATGTTTTGGTGAATAAAGACCAAATAAGTGAAGATGAAATATTTTCAATAAGTGTTGATGCCGGCGCAGAAGATGTAAAATCTTCGGAAAAAAGTTATGAGGTTTTTTGCGACCCTAAAGATTTCGAAGCGGTTAAGCAGGCTTTTCAAGATAAAGGCATAAAATGGGAAAATGCAGAATTAACACAGGTTCCTAATTCAACGATAAAGGTAACCGGTAACGATGCTAAACAATTATTGAGTTTAATGGAGACCTTAGATGACCACGATGATGTTCAGAAGGTTTATGCTAATTTCGACATTCCAGATGAGGTTCTAGAAGAAATAGCTCAAGAGATGTAAGATGAAGGTTGTGGGGGTAGACGTTGGGCTGCGCACTTGTGGTTACGTTGTTGCTTCGGTTGAAAAGTTAGAGATAGAGATAATAAAGGAAGGCCAGATAAAACCAAATCCGAAAGACAACCTTCCGAAAAAGCTTAGTTATATATTTGAAGAGTTAGAGAGAGATTTCCTACAATACAAGCCCAAGGCTTTGATCGTTGAAAAATTATATTCACATTATCGCCATCCAACCACCTTGGGCGTTTTGGCGCAGGTTAGAGGCGTTGTTTGTCTTCTCGCTTATCAAAAAGGAGTTGAAGTGTTTGAATATTCACCAACCCGGGCAAGAAAATCTTTTTTGGGCCGAGGTAATGTGAATTCGAAACAAGTTAAAAAGATGGCTGAAAATGTAACCGGCAGAGCCTTTAAATCAATACATACAGCTGATGCTTTTTCACTGGTTGTTGCTTTTTCTCATGCAGAAAAATTTAAAAATATTACTTTTAATAGATGATATATAAAATAAAAGGAAAATTAATTAAGCGGGAAGATAACCGGGTTATTATTGACGTTGGCGGTTTATCTTATGAAGTATCTGTGCCAAAGACCGTTTCACAGAAGGTTTCTCAAAACGAGAGCGATTCGGTAGAGTTGGTAATATACCATTACCTGAATATCGATAAGAATAAAGCCTCACCTATTTTGGTTGGTTTTGTGGAAGATCTGGAGAAAGATTTCTTTGAAAAATTCATTACTGTTTCCGGTGTTGGCCCAAAGGCGGCACTTAGAGCATTTGATAGGCCGGTAGCTTCAATTGCAAAGGCAATCGAGGAAGCCGACTTAGGTTTTTTAAGATCTTTAGCCGGAATAGGGGCACAAAGAGCTAAACAAATAGTAGCTCATTTGCAAGGTAAGGTGGGTAGGTTTGCTTTAATTAAGGATAGCACAATTACGGCGGAGCCATCTAAAAAAGAAATCGTTGAGGAAGCCAAGGAAGTCCTGCGGCGGCTTCAATATGGTGCCAAAGAGGCTGAGGGAATGATAAAAAAAGCTTTGGATAATAATCCAGATCTCGTGAGCATCGAAGAACTTTTGAATGAAATTTATAGACAGAAAAAATAATGGATAAAGAACATATAAAACCGATAGCTGAGGCTTTGTTGTTTATTAATGAAAAGCCGATTGAGACCAATGAACTCGCTCAGCTTTTAGAGGTTGCTAAAAAAGAGATGGAATCGGCTCTGGATGAGTTGGCTCAAGAATACAAAGGGCGGGGTTCGGGAATTTGTATTGTTAAGGTTGCTGGCGGGTATCAAATGTGTACCTCAGCTGAAAATGAAACTTGGGTCAAAAGAATGTATCGAGAACGAGGTAAGCAAAAACTTTCTACAGCATCTTTAGAGACTTTAGCAATAATTGCTTACAAACAACCAATAACCCGGGTTGAAATTGAAGCTATACGAGGAGTCAGTGTTGACGGAGTTGTGCGGAAACTTGCAGAGCTAGGATTAATAAAGATTGGCGGACGCAAAGATGTTGTTGGTAAGCCTTTTCTTTATATAACCACTCGGAAGTTTTTAGAATTTTTTGGCATTAATTCGTTAAAGGATTTGCCGAATTTAGAAGATTTTGTTAGTTTGGCAGAAAAGGAAAATCGCCTGCTTGATGAAGAAAATAATCAAGAAAGTAGCGAATCTGAAGATATAGAACAAGGGGAAGATGAAAATCCAGATCAAAAGGATATAAATAATGATCAAAAAATCAAAGAAGAGGAGGAAAGAATAAAATGAAGACTTTTTTTGCTTCCGAGTCAGTAACAGAGGGGCATCCAGATAAGGTTTGTGATCAAATATCAGATGCGGTGTTAGATGCGGTTTTAGAGAATGATACTAAAGGAAGAGTTGCTTGTGAAGCTTTGGCTACCCGGGGTTTTGTCATGGTTGCCGGAGAAATAACAACTACTTGTTATGTACAAGTTCCTAAGATCGTAAGAAATTTATTAAAAGATATTGGATATGATGATCCGGCAGTCGGCTTTGATTATGAAGCTTGCGGAGTAACTACAGCTATTCAAGAGCAGTCACCAGATATAGCTTTAGGTGTTGATGTGGGCGGAGCCGGAGACCAAGGGTTGATGTTTGGTTATGCCAATTCAGAGACCCCGGAATTAATGCCGATGCCGATAATGCTGTCTCATAAATTGGTACATCGGCTTTCTCAGCTTCGCAAAGAGGGAATTCTTCGTTATCTTAGGCCTGACGGAAAAGCTCAAGTTTCAATAGAGTATGAAAATAAATTACCCAAAAGAATAGATGCAATAATTATTGGAGCTCATCATACTAAAGAGATAAAAACCCAGGATTTACGTCAAGACATAAGGAAATTGGTGATAGATTGTATAGTGCCCAAAGAAATGATAGATAAAGATACCAAGATTTTTATCAACGGAACCGGAAGATTTGAAGTTGGTGGTCCAGTTTCCGATACCGGCGTAACCGGAAGAAAAATAATTGTTGATACCTACGGCGGTTATGCCCGTCATGGTGGAGGCGCTTTTTCCGGTAAAGACCCGACAAAAGTTGATAGGTCAGCATCTTATATGGCCAGGTATATAGCTAAAAACATTGTTAAAGCCGGATTAGCTAAAAGTTGTGAAATTCAGCTTTCCTATTGTATCGGTATTGCAGAACCGGTATCAATTGATGTAAATACTTTTGGCACCTCAGAAGTTGATGAAGCCAAGCTATCAAAAGGAGTTAGAGAGGTATTTAACCTTACTCCTGCAGGTATTATAAATGATTTGAAACTTTTGAGGCCGATTTACACAAAAACTGCTGCTTATGGCCATTTTGGCAGGGAAAATGAAGGATTTACCTGGGAAAATACCGATAAGGTAGATGCTTTAAAAAAAATAGTAAAATAAAATAATTTTTAGCTTAAAAGTAATTAAAGAAAGGAGTTAAATGCAATTCGATATCAAGGATAAAAACTTAAAGTCTGCCGGTAAAAAAAGGATTGAGTGGGCTTTAAAAAGAATGCCGGTTCTTGAAACGATAAGAAAAACTTTCAAAAAAGAAAAAACCTTGAAAGGTTTAACTATCGGGGCTTGTTTACATGTGACTACCGAAACCGCTGCCTTAGCAATAACATTAAAAGCTGCCGGTGCAAGAGTTTTGGTATGTGCTTCGAATCCGCTTTCAACTCAAGATGACACTGCCGCTTCTTTAGTTTTTGATTATGGGATAGAGGTTTTTGCTATTAATGCAGAGAATACCAAAACCTATTATAAGCATATTAATTCTGTTTTAAAAGGTAATCCTCAGATAACTCTTGACGATGGAGCAGATTTAGTTTCAACAATACATAAAAGAGCTAACTCTTCGAACAATAAAATTAATCTGCCTTGGGCAAGTACCGAAGAAACAACGACTGGAGTAATAAGGTTAAAAGCATTAGAAAAAGAAGGAAAGTTGCTTTATCCGGTAATCGCCGTAAATGATGCTTTCACTAAACATCTTTTTGATAATCGTTATGGTACCGGTCAATCGACTTTAGATGGGATTATTCGAGCTACAAATAAATTAATAGCCGGAACTACTGTTGTTATATGTGGGTATGGATGGTGTGGAAAAGGAGCTGCCCAAAAAGCACGCGGCCTCGGCGCTAATGTAGTAGTTTGTGAAGTTGATCACCTAAAGGCTTTGGAAGCTGTTATGGATGGATTTAAGGTTATGCCAATGCGGCAGGCTGCTAAAATAGGTGATATTTTTATAACTGTAACCGGAGATATAAATGTAGTAGCTAAAGAACATTTTCCGATAATGAAAGATAAAGCTATCGTTGCTAATTCGGGGCATTTTGATGTTGAAATTGATATAAAATCTCTGGAAAAAATGGCAGCCACTAAAAGGACAGTAAAGCCTTTAGTTACTGAATATACTTTAAAAAATAAAAAAGTAATTTATCTTTTAGGCGAAGGTAGATTAGTCAACCTTGCTTGTGCTGAAGGGCATCCGGCTGAAGTTATGGATTTAAGTTTTGCTAATCAAGCCCTAAGTTGTGAACATATAAAGAAGTCCAAAGATCAATTAGAGGAAAAAGTTTATAAAGTACCTGATATAATAGATTATAAAGTTGCTAAATTAAAACTTAAGTCTTTAGGTATAAAGATAGATAAGTTAACGCCAGAACAAAAGAGGTATCTTTCGGCCTGGCAAGAAGGAACCTAAGTCTTTAAATAGAAAACAGGAGGGGGCTATGAAAAAAATTATATTTTTTATTTGTGTTAGTTTTTTAGGCTTTAATCTTGCTTATTCCAAAGATATCAAATCTTCCCAAATCGATAAGGTAATATTGTTTACCAACCAGGCTTTAGTTACCAGAACAGCAAATATTAAGGTTAATGAAGGGTTAAATGAGCTGTCTCTAGAAGTAGAAGCATTTAATGTCGATGCTGATTCGGTTCAGGCAAAGGTTTATGGTGAAGGCGAAATATATAGCATTCAATTTAAAGAGATACCTTTAAAAGAGCATCCTCAGAAAAATATCGAAGAATTAGAGAGCAAGATTCAAAAATTAAAGGATGAAAAAAGAAGCCTTCAGAATAGCCTTGATGTTTTAAGAAAAGAATCCAGTTTTTTGAGTTCATTGATCAATTTTTCTAATGTTCAAATACCAAAAGATATGAAGACTGTATTTCCCGATGCCGGTGAGCTAAAAGAAACCCTTGCTTTTTTAAGAGAAAGTTATACAACTATTAATAATAATCAAGAGGAAATTGAATTAAAAATAAGAGATATAGGCCAAGAGGCCCTACTTTTGCAAAGGCAACTTAATTCTTTAAGGGTGCCGGCCGGCAAGAGTAAGAAAGCTATTGAAATACTATTTAATTCTCAAAGTCAACAGGAGGTAAAAATAGAAGCCACTTACTTAGCTTACAATGCTTATTGGAAGCCTTTTTATAAGGTTAACGTCTCTTTAAATCTGGAAGATATTAGCTTAACAATGTTTTCAAAATTAAGGCAGATGACCGGAGAAGATTGGAAAAATATTAAGCTTTCGATATCTAATGTTGTTCCTTTGCAAGGAGCTGGTTTGCCGAGTTTAGATAGTTGGGTTTTAGATATTTCACGACCGATGCCTGCCAGAGAAGCCGAACGCCTAGATTATGGATTCGGGGTAGGTGCAAGCAAAAGCCTTATGGCTCAATCCGACATGGAGAAGGGCAAAGTAGAGGAAGCAAAAGTTGTTTATGCTCAAAAAGTAGAGCTTCCTTTTTCTTTTGAATACGAGTTGCCTCAAGCTTTAGATATTGAATCAAAAGATAAAGAAGCTACCTTGCCGCTTTTTTCAAAACAAGCAGAAGGAAAATTTTATCACTATGCAGTTCCAAAATATAACGCTTTAACTTATCTGGTTTCAGAGATAACCCCTGATACCGAATTGTTAGCTGGTCCTTTGAATATTTATTTTGCCAATAGGTTTGTTGGTAAAACTTATCTGAGTGCCAAAAAAGCCGGCGATCCTTTTGAAATAAATTTAGGTGCCGACAGGGCAGTGGTGACAAAGCACCAAAAGGTAAAAGACCAGATAGATGAGACGTTTTTTAATAAAATTCAACGACAGACCGTGGTAAGAAATTTAAGTTTTAAGATAACAGCAGAAAATTTAAAAAACGAGAAAGTGAAATTAAAGATTTTAGATAATTTACCGGTTTCAAGGACAGATAAGATTGAGATAAAGAATGTCAAAATAAGCCCCTCCCCGAGTGAAGAAAATTATCAGGATAACGAGGGAGTAAATATGTGGATATTTTCACTTAGCCCTAAAGCAAAGCAAGAAATAACTATCGAGTATACCTTAACTTACCCTAAGGATACATATATCCCGGGGTTGTAAGAAATTATGAAAAGAATAGGTGTATTAACAAGAGATTGTGCCGGAATTAATGCTGCGATTAGAGCAGTGGTTAGGACCGCTGACGCCCACGGTATTGAAGTGATGGGAATAATGCGCGGCTATCAAGGTTTAATTGAGGGCGACCTGAAAATATTTAATCGCCGTTCGGTTTCCGGAATTATAAATTTAGGCGGAACGGTTTTAAAAACTGCCCGTTCAAAAAGATTTCTTACCAAAACCGGCCAAAAACAAGCCTTAAAAACTATTAAAGCAAACAAATTAGATGCTTTGGTAGTCATTGGAGGCAATGGTTCTTTAAGTGGGGCTCACCTTCTTCATTCAAAATATTCAATACCGGTTGTTGGGATTCCGGCAACTATCGATAATGATATAAATGGGGTAGCGATGGCAATCGGGGCTGATACAGCGGTGAATGTAGCTTTAGATGCTTTAGATAAAATACGGGATACAGCAATTTCTTTAGAAAGAATTTTTGTAGTTGAGGTTATGGGGCGCGATTGCGGTTATATAGCTTTAAGAGTTGCCCTTGCCGGAGGCTGCGAAGAGGTTTTGCTTCCCGAGAAAAAATTTGATATGAAAAAGGTTTGCGAAGAGATCGTAGAAGGTAATATAACTGGCAAGATAAGCTATATTATCGTAGTTGCCGAAGGTAAGGCCAAAGCTCCTGACATTGCAAAAAGAATCAAAGAGATTACCGGACTTGAAACTCGAGAAGTTGTTTTGGGCCACATACAAAGGGGCGGCCGTCCCACAGCTTTTGATAGGATGCTTGCGGCCCGTTATGGGAATTATGCAGTTGAGATATTACGAAAAGGCTCAAGAGGAAGGTGTGTAGCTTTAAAGAATGATAAGCTTTGCACTATTTCTTTGTCAGAAGCCATTAAACCTAAAGATGTGGAAGTAAAAGACTACTATAAATTGATCAAAATATTGACTTAAAAGAATGTATTAATGAGGGGGATATAATAATGGTTTTTCAGAGTGTGGAAGCAATATTTAAAGATACTGGTTTGCAGCAGCAGGCAGAGAAGGTGATTATTAGTGATCAAAAGGTTTTTAAGGAAAAAACCATCGATTCATTAGTTGATACGATAATTTTAAATGATGATTTTCAGGTAAAAAGAAACTGTTATTGGGTCGCTCATAATCTAGCTAATCAGCTAGATATAGGACCTGCTTCGATACAGGATTTATATAAAGCCGTTGGCAAAGAAGAAGTAGGCGGCTTTACGGTACCGGCGATGAATATAAGAACTTTGACCTTTGAGAGCGCAAAAGCTGTTTTTCGTTCGGCGAAAAAGATTAATGCCGGAGCTTTTATATTTGAAATAGCAAAGAGTGAAATCGGATATACTTTTCAACGCCCTCTGGAATATAGTTCGATAATAATATTAGCGGCCATGAAGGAAGATTATCAAGGGCCTTTATTTTTCCTGGGAGACCATTTTCAAGTTAAAGCCGATAAATTTAAAAACGACCAAGACAAAGAGATAAAACAATTAAAAAATCTTATAAGGGAAGCTATCGATGCCCAATTTTATAATATCGATATTGATTCTTCTACCTTGGTTGACCTATCAAAAGCTAATTTCGATCAACAGCAGAAACTTAATTATGAAGTTTGCGGTAGCTTCACTAAGTTTATCAGAGAAGTGCAACCTAAAGGTATTGAGATATCAATGGGGGGAGAGATCGGGGAAGTTGGCGGAAAAAATTCTACGCCTGAAGATTTAGAGGCTTTCATGCAAGGGTATTTGAGAGAAATTAAAAACTTAGAGGGAATATCAAAAATTAGCATTCAGACCGGAACTAGCCACGGAGGAGTTATCTTACCCGATGGTTCAATCGCTAAAGTAAATATTGATTTTGATACCTTAGATAAACTTTCTGAGGTTGGACGGAGAAACTATGGCATAGCCGGGGCTGTGCAACATGGTGCGTCAACTTTACCTAATGAGGCCTTTCATCGTTTTCCTCAAGTTGGCTGTGCCGAAATTCATCTAGCAACCCAATTTCAAAATATGGTTTATGATTACCTTCCGCTTAGCTTAAAGGAAAAAATTTATAGCTGGTTGCATCAAGAATTATCTAGCGAGAAAAAGAAAGCTTGGACCGATGACCAATTTATCTATAAAACACGAAAAAAGGCCTTAGGACCTTTTAAAAAAGATATTCATTCTTTATCCAAAGATACTAAAAACAGGATATCTTCAGTTTTGGAGGAAGAATTTACTTTTTTATTTGACCAGTTAAATATTAAAAATACTAAAGATGCGGTTAATAGATATATCAAAAAAATCAATGCCAACAAGAAACGAGAAGATTTTTTTAAAGAAAATTACGATTTAGGAGAATTAGAAGGAGCCGATTAAAAAAATCAATTAAGAAGATGTAATAGCTTTAAGATTATTAAGGAGGTAACAAGATGCGTTCAGATAAAATAAAAAAGGGTTTAGAAAGAATGCCAAATCGGGCCTTACTTTACGGAGCTGGCGTGCATCCGTCACATTTAGGGAGGCCTTTTATTGGTATTGCATCGTCATTTACCGATTTAATACCCGGCCATATTGGTATGCGTAGCCTGGAACGTTATATTGAAAGAGGGGTTGAGAATGGCGGAGGCACTCCTTTTATTTTTGGTGTACCTGGTATATGCGATGGTATTGCTATGGGGCATCAGGGCATGAAGAACTCTCTTCCTTCCCGAGAGTTAATAGCAGATATTATAGAAACTATTGCAAATGCCCACGCTTTAGATGGATTAATACTTCTAACTAATTGCGATAAGATTACCCCTGGAATGTTAATGGGTAGTTTAAGGGTAAACATACCGACAATAGCAGTAACTGCCGGCCCAATGCTTTCAGGCCATTTTGGCAAAAAGAAGCTTTCTTTGGTGCGAGATACTTTTGAGGCAGTGGGTAGGTCCAAGGCTGGCGAGATCAGCGAAAAAGAAAGAAAGTCTTTGGAGATAGAGGCTTGTCCGTCTTGCGGTTCCTGTCAAGGTATGTATACAGCTAATACTATGGCTTGTTTGACAGAAGCTATTGGTTTATCTTTGCCTAATTGCGGAACTTCCCCGGCAGTTCTAAATAAAAAATTAAGGATAGCTTATGAAAGCGGGCAAAAGATTGTTGGTTTAGTAAAAAATAATATTAAACCAAGAGATATCATCAACAAGAAAGCTTTGGAAAACGCTATTAGAATAGATATGGCTTTAGGTGGTTCGACCAATAGCGTTC
>CAZGLF010000012.1:7496-22916 GCA_964526615.1 uncultured Planctomycetia bacterium | reverse complement strand
GGGGTTTGTGTCCCGATATATAAGGTTCCGGTTATCCAGAAAAAAATCATTCAAAAATGCCGGGAAATGAAAAAACCGGCGGTAGTAGCTACTCAAATGCTTGATAGTATGACCGAAGAAAGCCTTCCGACTCGAGCAGAAGTTAGCGATGTGGCTAATGCGATTTTAGATGGGGCATCTCATTTGCTTCTTTCCGCCGAGACAGCAGTCGGTAAACACCCTGCCAAAGTGGTTGATATGATGAATAAGATTATTAAATATAGTGAAAATTACCAACAACAAGCTAAATAATGCCTAAACCAATAGCTCTACTTAGTGATTTTGGCCAGAAAGATATATTTTCCGGTGTACTTAAAGGGGCAATTTTATCAATTAATCCCCAAGTAAAGATCATCGATATCACTCATAATATATTCAAGCATAACATAGGAGAAGCCGGATTTAGCCTTTTGCATAGTTATGGATATTTTCCGAAAAAAACGATTTTTTGTGTAGTTGTCGATCCCGGCGTTGGCTCCAGGAGGTTACCGATAGTGGTTAAGACCAAAAATTATTATTTCATCGGACCTGATAATGGAGTATTGAGTTTAGCTGCTAAAGCTGATGGAATCGATAGCGTCAGGGTTTTGGAAAATAAAGCTTATTTTTTAAAAAAAGTCTCTTTGACTTTTCACGGCAGAGATATTTTTGCTCCGGCATCTGCTCATCTTTCAAAAGGAGCGCGGTTTTCTTCTCTGGGAAGAGCTATAGATAAAATAAAAGAAATATCAATGCCAAAACCAAAAAAAACTTCAAATTATCTAGAGGGGAGAATAATTTATTCGGATCATTTCGGGAATTTAATAACCAATATTAAGAAGAACCAATTAAAAAACTTTTGTCCGAATAAATTTAAAGCCAGTTTAAGGGGTAAAAAAATAAGAGGATTTTCTTCTTCTTATGGCCGGGCTGATAGTGAGCCATTTTTTATTGAAGGAAGTTTTGGCTATTTAGAAATTTCTTTAAAAAATACTAGCGCAAAAGAATATTTTAAAATAAAAGATATCAAAAATATTAAAGTAATCATAAAAAAAGACAATGGGTAAAAAGGTATTAATTACAGCCGGGTCAACTTGGGTAAAAATAGATCAAGTCAGGATACTTACTAATCGCTTTAGCGGAAAAACCGGTTTGTATTTGGCAAAAGGACTCAAAAAAAAGGGGCATCAGGTCACCTTTTTGGCCAATCCCCATTGTTTAGGCAAGATAGGTAATATTAAAACCTATACTTACTATTATTTTGAAGAATTCAAAAGCAGGGTTGAGAAATTGCTGGAACAAAAAACTTACGATGCGATAGTCCATATGACAGCGGTTAGTGATTATAAAATTAAAAACGCTTATACTGGGAAGATTCCGTCAGGCAAACAAAATATGACTTTAGAATTAAAACCAGCTGAAAAGATAATAAAAAAAATCAGGGTTTTAGCGGAAAAATCATTGTTGATACAATTTAAATTAGAGTCTAAACGCAAAGGAATTGTAGATAAAGCCTACAAGAGCTTAATAAAAAATAAGAGTGATTTTGTAGTTGCTAATGCTTTAGAGGACCTTAAAACCGGATATAAAGCCCAGCTTATCGATAAAGATAAAAATATAATGCCGATAGGCTCCAAAGCCCATCTTTTAAAGGTTGTAAATAGTCTGGTTACCGGAAAATATTAAGTTTGGCAAAAACGCCCCCTTTTAAAAGCAATATCAAGATATTTCTCAGGCGTTATCAAAGCATAATTTAAGGTTTACAATCCAGTTTACTTAGATTAGAATAGAGTAAATTATGGTAAAAAATACTAAGAATAAAAATATTTTAATCGGGGTTTGCGGCGGAATATCTTCTTATAAAGTAGCCCAATTAATACGCCTGCTTTGTAAAGGTGGTTTTTCGGTTAAGGTAATGATGACAGAAAGCGCTACCAAATTCATAAGCCCGTTAGTGTTTCAGGAGCTTTCCAAGAATCCAGTTTATCTGGATATGTTTAAGATAATAGATCGCCAAAACACCAAACATATTAGCCTTGCCCAATGGGCCGATCTTTGCGTTATCGCTCCGGCTTCGGCTAATACGATTTCTAAAGTAGCTTCAGGGATAGCAGATAATCTTCTTACCACAGTTGTCTGTGCTTTAGGTTCAAACACTAAAGCCTTATTTGCTCCGGCAATGAATGAAAATATGTGGCGTAATCCGATAATTCAGGAAAATATCAAAAAGCTTGAAAAATTTAAAAAATACACTTTTATGCCGGTTGGAAAAGGTGAGCTTGCCTGCGGTTCTTACGGAGAAGGGCGAATGCCGGAGGTTAAAGATATCTACAAGAAAATAAACTCTCTTTTAAAATAAATTAACCCTGTATTTATGGAATTATATCTTCTTTTTACAATTATAGCTATACTTTTAATTATTTTGTTGATCATTGTTTTTCGAGCATCAAGATCAAAGGAAGATATATTATTACATCAGAAGATAGATTCTTTGAAGGGAGATTTTTCTAAGAACTTCATTGATTCTCAAAATAATCTCCTTAATTCATTGTCGAAGCTCTATGAGAAGATGGGAGTTTTAGATAGTGAGAACAAAGCAATACTTGACCTTACCAAATCTTTTCATGATATACTAAAGCCGACTAAGAGCCGGGGTATTTTAGGAGAAAGTATTTTAGAAAACCTCTTAAAAGATATCTTGCCTAAAGAAGTTATAATGTCTCAATACACCTTCAAAGACGGGAAGAAGGTTGATTTTGCAATTAAATTACCGGAAGTTATAGTACCAATCGATGCCAAATTCTCAGTTGATACTTTCACCAATTATCTCAACGCACCCGAGGATCAAAAGAAGCAACAATACCGGCTGTGTGTTGAGGGGATAAAAAAAAGGATTACCGAAACCGCCGGTTATATTTATCCCGATGAAGGTACAGCTGATTTTTCTTTAATGTATGTGCCTTCGGAGGCAGTTTATTATTTTATTATTACTGAAACCTCACTTTTAGAATTAGCTCATCAGAAGAAAGTATTTATTACCGGCCCCAACACCTTGTATTCCTATCTAAAGACTATTTTAATTGGCTTTCAGGCAATGAAGATTGAGGAAGGGGCTAAACAAATATATAGTAATTTAAAGCGGCTGGAGAAAGACTTTTTAAATTTTATGCGTGAATATTCAGTTTTAGGTACCCATCTTAGAAGCGCTTCCTCAAAATATGAAGATTTAACTAAAAGGTTAGATCAGATCTCGGTAAAATTAGAGACTATTGGTGACATCGAAGATGATAATACGAGTAAAAGTAACCCCCCGAGCTAAGAGGCCCCGAATAGAGAAGGCCGGAGACGGTTTAAAGGTTTATCTTTCTACTCCGGCAATTGAAGGCAGAGCTAATAAGAAATTAATTGAAGTGCTGGCCGATTATTTAAATATCAAAAAATATAAGATAAAAATAATTAAAGGCGCAAAACAGCGGGAAAAAATATTAGAAATTCAGGAATAGAGTAAATAATGCTGGATACCAAAATCAAGATAGCCGAGAAAAAATTTTCTTATCTTATCCAAGGGTTTTTTACCGATTCAGTTATTGCTGGTTTTAGCAAAAATAACCTAAGCGGTGATTTGCAAACGGAAAAAAATAAACTGTTTTCTTTTTGTAAAAATATCCCGAAGCTAACTTATCTCAATCAAACCCATTCAGCCCAAATTAACCGAGCCAAGGAACCGGGCTATTACCAAGGAGACGGAATTTTCAGTAAAAATGATAATTTAGCTCTGAGCGTAAAGACTGCAGATTGCTTGCCGATATTTTTTCATAGCTTTAAGCTTAATTTGATTGGGATGGTGCATATGGGTTGGCGCTCGGCAAAAAGCGGCATTTTAGAAAAAATTGATCATGATCTTTCTTCCTTTAAGGTTTTAGCCGGGGTTGGGATGCGAAAGTGTTGCTATCAGGTGCAAGAGGAATTTTTAAGTTACCCGGAGTTTTTGGGTAGTTTAGAAAAAAGAGGCACCGGGCTATATTTTGATCCGATTAAATTTGCAAAGAAAATCTTGCTGTCTAAAGGATTAAAGGAGAATAATTTTTTCGATTTAGGTATTTGTAGCCGGTGTAAAGGAGAAGAATTCTTTTCATATCGCAAAGATAAGACTGACAAAAGAACCATTTCTTTCATAGTCAAATCAATTTAAAATATTTCTTACATTTACTAAATTATATGATAAAATTATAACTTATATTGATTGGATTAACCCATAATGTCTAATCAGTATCTGCAGAAAAAATCTTTTATTGTTAAATTATTTTTAAAATATGGAATTAAAAAAAACTCCTTTTTACCACAAACACCTTGAGAGCAAAGGAAAGCTCGTTGACTTTAACGGTTGGGCCCTACCGGTAGAATACAATAGCATCTTGGCTGAGGCGAAAAATATACGCACCCATTGCGGTATGTTTGATGTATCTCATATGGGAGAAATATTGATTAGCGGTGAAGGAGCATTAGCCTTTTTACAAAATCTCACTTCAAATGACATTACCTTAGCCGGCTCCTTAAAGATGCAATATAATCTTTTTATCAATGAATCCGGCGGGGTTGTAGATGATTTTATGCTTTATTCTTTAGAGAAAGGGTATCTTTGTGTAGTTAATGCCTCTAATAAAGATAAGGTGCTAAACAGGCTAAAAAGTATGAAACCGGCTGATTGCCAAATCAAAGACCAGAGCCAAAGAACTGCTTTAATATCGCTTCAAGGGCCAAATTCAAGTAAAATTATCAGTAAAATATTTGGCCCCAAAATAGCTGACTTAGGATACCTGCATTTTATGGAAAATTTAAACCAAGATATATTGCTTATTTCCCGAAGCGGATACACCGGTGAAGACGGTTTTGAATTGTACTTTCATTGGGATAAATCTTTAAAGTGGTGGGATAAGATTATTGAGGCTGGAGAAGGGTTCGATGTTGTTTTTTGCGGTTTAGGGGCCAGGGATATTTTAAGGATTGAAGCCGGATTACCTTTGTATGGACACGAATTAAATGAAGATATAAATCCTCTGCAAGCCGGTCTGGGCTGGGCGGTAAAATTAAATAAAAATTTTATCGGCAAAGATAAAATCCTAGAAGAAAAAAACCAAGGCTTAAAAAATATTAGGGTAGGATTCATCATGCAAGATAGGGCCGTTGCCCGTGAAGGCTATTGCATATATAAAAATGATAAGAAGATTGGGCAAGTTTCAAGTGGGACATATTCAGCTAACTTAAACAAATTTATCGGAATGGCCTATCTTGAAAAAGATCACAGTAATTTAGGCACCGAAATTAATATCGACATTAGAGGGAAAAGGTATAAAGCCAAAGTAGCCGATTTTCCCTTTATTGATTTTAAAAATAAAAAAAGAAGGCCGGTAAAAGAGGAGGTAGCATGAGTGAGTTAAAATTTAATAAGTCTCATGAATGGGTAAAGGCATCTGATGGTAACGCTTTAATTGGGATAAGTGATCATGCTCAGGCAGAACTGGGCGATATAGTCTTTATTGAACTTCCTGAATCCGGGATTAAGCTGGAAGCATCAGCCCAGTTTGGAACGGTTGAGTCAACCAAGGCTGCAAGCGAACTTTACACCCCGGTGGGAGGAGAAGTGGTTGAGGTCAATGATGAATTAGTTAACAACCCCCAATGGATTAACGAATCGCCCCAAGACAAGGGCTGGATGATAAAAATCAAATTAGAAGACCCGGCACAAATAGATAGCCTTATGGACAGTGCAGCTTATCAAGAATTCATAGAAAAAGAGGCCGGAGAGTAAAATATCAATGGCTTACATAGTTAATACCGATAAGGATATAAAAAAAATGTTAAAAGCCTTAGGGCTAAGCTCTAGCGAGCAGTTATATTCACAAATACCTCCCGAGATAAGATTGAAAGAGCCGTTAAATATACCTTTCGGCGTCAGTGAATTCGAAGTTCTAAAAAAGCTTAAAAATCTTTCGTCGAAGAATAAAAGCATAAGCGAGTTTAATTCATTTTTAGGTGCGGGATGCTATGATCATTATTTGCCTTCGGCCTTAAATTATTTATTAAAAAATCCTCAATTTTTGACTGCTTATACCCCTTATCAACCAGAATGTTCTCAAGGAATTCTGCAAGCTATATATGAGTACCAAAGTTATATCTGTTTTTTAACCGGTATGGATGTTACTAATGCATCTTTATTGGATGGAGGCTCGTCTTTGGCTGAGGCAGTTTTAATGAGTTTGAGGTTGACTAAAAGAAAAAAAATCATAGTGGCCAAGAACCTACACCCGGAGTATCTAGAGACTTTAAAAACCTATTTAAGCGGTTTGGATTTTTTATTGGAAGAAGTACCTTTCAGTCCGCAAGGGATAATTGATACAGGGTTGTTGAAAACTTATATTGACAAAAATACTGCTTGTTGTGTCTTTGCTAGTCCGAATTTTTTTGGGTTAATCGAAGAAAGTCCGGCTTTGGTTGATTTAATAAAAGGCAAAGGTGCTCTCGCAATTATGGCTGTTAATCCGGTTTCTTTAGCTTTGTTTAAGGAGCCAGCTTCTTTTGGAGTAGATATTGTTTGCGGAGAGGCCGGTATGCTAGGAGGAAGTTTGAATTTCGGGGGCCCGGGGTTAGGCTTTTTAGCTACTAAGCATCAACATCTTAGGCAAATGCCGGGAAGAGTTGTTGGTGAGACAACCGATAGTCAAGCAAGCAGAGCTTACTGTCTTACTCTTGCGACCCGAGAACAACATATCAGAAGAGAAAAGGCTACCAGTAATATTTGCTCTAACCATTCCTTAAACGCTATTGCAGCGGCAATATATTTGTCTCTATTAGGAAAAGATGGATTTAGGAAAGCAGCATTGTATTCATTTAATAATACACAATATCTCTATAAGCGTTTAAAAGAAATTAGAGGGGTGAAACTGCCCTATCAAAACCGATTTTTTAATGAATTTGTTTGGGAGGTGGAAAATTCCCAAGAAATAATAGCCGCACTTTATGAGAAGGGCATTATTGCCGGTTACCATCTTAAAAGATTAGGGCCTGAATTTAAAAATTCTATTTTAAGTTGTTGCACCGAGAAAAAAACTACCGCAGAAATAGATGAATTAGTAAATATTTTAGCCGAGATTTTACATGGATAAGAGATTAATATTTGAAAAAGACAAAGCTTCTCTAATCAATACTTACTTTGATCAACCGAAGTTTTACGGCTTTAAGCCGCAAGATTTTATTCCCCAAGATTTATTGAGAAAGGACTTGCCTCTGCCAAATTTATCAGAGCCTGATGTCGTGCGTCATTATTCCAATTTGGCCAAATTAAATTTTTCGGTAGACAGCAATTTTTACCCTCTTGGTTCTTGTACAATGAAATATAACCCTAAAATTAACGAAGAAGTTTGCGGTTTCAAGGGTTATCAGGATATACATCCTTATCAACAAGAAGATACTGTCCAAGGTGCTTTGGCCCTGATGTATGATTTAGAAAAATTGTTATGTGAGATTACTGGAATGAGCCGCTTTAGTTTTCAACCATCTAGCGGAGCTCAAGGGGAGTTAGCTGGAATATTGATGGTGAATAAATACCATAAACTTAACCAAAACAAAAAGACAAAAATAATCATTCCTGATTCAGCTCACGGTACTAATCCGGCTACTGCAGCTATGTGCGGCTATGATACTGTAGTTGTTCAGAGCAATTCTTCAGGATTAGTAGACCTTGATAAGTTAGAAGAGCTCACAGACCAAGAGACCGCAGCTATTATGCTTACCAATCCAAATACTTTAGGGCTATTTGAGGAAGATATCCTAAAAATAAGTGAAATTATCCATGAAAGGGGGGGGCTTCTTTATTATGATGGCGCCAATTTTAATCCGCTTTTAGGAATAACTAAGCCTAGCTTTATGGGTTTTGATATCGTACATTTAAATTTACATAAAACTTTTTCAACTCCTCATGGCTGTGGCGGGCCCGGAGCAGGAGTGATAGGGGTAAAAGAACAATTAGTAGATTACCTTCCAATGCCTTTGATTGACAAAAAAGACAATACTTTCTGCTTTAATTACAACGTCAGTAATTCTATTGGCAGGGTGAGGACTTTTTATGGGAATTTTTCGGTTTTAGTTAGAGCCTATGCTTATATCTTACGTTTAGGTTCAAATGGGTTGAAAAGAGTTTCTGAAAATTCTGTTTTAGCTGCTAATTATCTTAAAGAAAAACTTAAAAAACATTTTGAAGTTGTTTATCCGGGAAGGCCGATGCATGAGGTGGTATTTTCTTGTGTTGGGCAAAAAGAAAAAGGGGTTAGGGCTCTGGATATTGCAAAACGGCTTATTGATTTTGGAATCCATCCTCCCACGATGTATTTTCCTTTAATAGTTTCCGAAGCCTTAATGGTTGAACCAACCGAAACTGAATCTAAAGAGACCCTGGATTATTTTATCGAAACAATGATTAATATAAATAAAGAAATAGATCAAGATATCGAAAAAGTAAAAACATCGCCGCATACTACTGCAGTAAAAAGAGTCGATGAGGTTAAAGCTGCTCGATTTCCTAAATTGAAATGTCAGAATCTTGGCGCTTAATATTAGAACCTAAATCAGATGGTTATTATAATATGGCAGCCGATGACGCCATATTAAATAATTACTCATCATCAAAAATTCCTACCTTACGCATTTATGGGTGGGATAGGCCTTTTATCTCTTTAGGTTACAACCAAAACCCCCAAAAAACCTTAACTTCTAGCAATAGTTTGCCTTTTGTAAGAAGGGTCACTGGCGGAGGGGCCATTTTACACCATCAAGAAATTACTTATAGTTTAGTTTGTTCTGTTAAAGATTTGTCACTGCCTAATTCGGTAAAAGGTACTTATTGGGTTATTTGTTCTTTTCTCCTAGATTTCTATAAAAATTTAGGTTTAGATGCCGATTTTGCAAAAAATATATTCGCTAATCAGCTAGATGAGCATAGCCATTTTTGTTTTTCAAATTTTTCAAGTACTGATTTGATTGTTAACGGAAAAAAAATTGGGGGTAACGCCCAGCGCCGGCGGCGAGATGTAATATTTCAGCACGGCAGCATCCCTTGGGAGATTGACTTTGAAGCCGTAGTCAAAAGCATAAGAGGCTCTTTAGGTTCTCATCAAAAAGCTACTTTTTTAAAGGAGCTTTTGAAAAAAGATATCTCTTTTTTCGAGTTTGGGGAATATTTAGCTAGGAGTTTTTGTAAGGTTTTTAAGGTAAATCTAATTAGAAGTTATTTTTCAGAGCCAGAAAAAAAATCGATAAAGCGCTTGCTTGATGAGCGTTATTTGACCAAAAATTGGAATTTGTATAAGTTGCTACAAGAGTGATCCTTATATAAATATAATTGTATGTTATAAATATATATGGTATAAATTAATGGTGGGGGGCGTGAATAAACTGACTCTATATTCTAAACAAAATAGCTTAACTATACTTGAAATCACCATAGTTTTGAGTATCTTAGGGATTATTTTAACCTTTGCTGTACCAAGTTTTTACAATTCAATCCAAAGAGGCAGAGAAAAAAACGCTGAATTTAACCTCACCGTTACTTATAACGCCCAAAAAAGATATAAGCTTGACAATCAAGCCTATTATAGTTGCGGTTCGGCTTGCACCTTAGGTGCAATAAATGAAAATCTGGATTTAGATATTAACGACCCTTATTACAATTATCGAATTGTTCAATCCGGAGGTGATGGTTTTAAGGCTTATGCAATTTCAAAAGAGGGCAGTGATTGTTTTGTGGTTACCCAGGAGAGTAGCGAAGTATTTCAAGGAGCGTGTCCGTGAAAAGAGAAGTTAAATTTTGGATGAAGGCTGTAATTTTTGTTTTTTGCATTTTAACAATTAGCGGATTTTATGTTTATAGCCAAACCAGCCAATATATAAAGTATCTTCCTTCCGATGAAGATATGATATCAATCGAAAAAAATTATACTTCAAAAATGTTAAGAGAAGTTCCCTGTCAAGCCGCAAAAGATTACTTCCAAAGAGCTTCTGATTGCGATAATTGTATGGCTCTTAAGGTAGCTTGCTCTGATTGTTGTTTAGATTTTGAAGATGGGGCAGCTAGCCGGTGTACAGCCGAAGCTGATTCGAAATATGATTGTAAGCCCTATGCTTTTAGTTCCGATAGTTGTAGTGACGTTAGATGCTGGGGGGATTTAATGGATGATTGTAGTGCATCAAGGATAAATTTAATACCGCATTGTCAGAAAAAAGGTTGCCCTTCTGATAGTTTCGAGCCCAGATCTCATGGGTGGCGAAGGTGTTATGGTTTTAGCGGCACCTGGTATTGCAATGACGATAATTTAATACCTGAAGATAGGGGGTGCCGGCCGCGAGTATCAATTCCGGGCTATAAAAGCAAGTTTCATTCAAGCGGTGATGCCGATGACTATTATGACATAAGCGGGTCTTCATATTGTAGACGGGTCAGAAGAGGAACCGGCCCTGAAGGGAATCCAATATATCAGAATGTTTGCTATAGTTATAAATATGAACCCGCCGACGATTACCGGCGATATGTTGAGAATTGCCGCAATTATACCGATAGTACCGAGAGGTGCAATAAAGCCAAAGATTGTTGTAATATGAGTGTTTGTCCTGATTCGCCAATTGGTGCCGGATTTGATGTCAATTGTAATGAAGGAGTTTGTGAACAAAGGCGAGATTATGATACTAAAGTCGAGGTTACTAGCGGGGTTGAGAAAGGATGTAATGAATTAAGCGCTGGTGATTGTGCTTATTTGCACTCTTTGGCTGAGCAGTGCCTTTTAGATGTGGGTAGCGGTTCTTGCGGAGAGTGTTTTCCTCAGATAGATGAGGATTTTTATTATAAATTTGTAGCCAGAAGCGGAGAGTCGATAGTGGTTTTTTGGCAGGTGGTAGCCGAGCCAATGATTACCGGAAATCCGGAAACTTACTTTTATACTTTAGTAAAAGTAGTTGATGAGAACGGAGCCCCGGTTCATCAAAGTGTTGCCCATCAAAAAGCCTTCCAAGGTGCTTTTTCAATATTTTCAGCAACTGCGATCAATGCTGCCTCCGGAATATTAGAACAAGGCAAGTCTTATTACATACGATTATATTATTTTATACCAGAGATAGAAAATAGTAGTTTAAATATGGATGTTAAATATACTCAATTAATTGTAGTTAGGACTAGAGAATAATATGGGGATGTAAAAAAAAGGGGGTAAGCTATGAAAAAATTGATTTGTTTGACGGTAGCAGTGTTATTTGTTGCTGTTGGTGTTTTCGCACAAGAAAGCACAACCAGTCCAATAACTGCTGCTCCAAAAACCTTATCGGTGGTTGGCCAAGATAAAGTTACTTTTGAAGCGACTCGTTGGCCTGATTTCTACAAATATAGCAGCGATAATGCAGCTTGTGGAGAAAGGTTAAAAAATAAGTTAAGCTTGACACGCAAGAAAAATTACAACGGAACTCAGTATAAACCGATTTTGACTAAAAAAATAAATTTCAAAAACCAAGGGCTAGATCAATATCGTAAATCAGCCAAATTACTTATTACCTGGACTGTTCGTGTTGAGGGGATAAGTGAGGTAATTAATGTTTGGAAAGCTGGACTTTGTCATCCTTGGCATGGAACATCTTATCAAAAGTTTCCCGGTGGAGATGTAATGACTAAGTTGTACATCAACGGTTCAGCTACTAAACCATCAGATGGGACACCTTTTGCTAATACTGCTAAGATGACATTGCCTGACGGAAAAGCCGGCAAGAGTGTAAATATCAGTGACCCGACTCACACCGGAAGTGCTGTTGTAACACCGGATGATTTTGGCGGAGAATTCCCTGAAGAATTAACTATTATTATTAAATGGTATAATGACACTTGTATGAAAGCTCAAAGCCCGGCAAACATGAGAAATTTAGTAGTTACGATTACTCCGATGTAATTTGCATCTTAATTTAGGCACAATAATAAGAAGAACTAGCTTAGAAGAATATTTTTATGTATAGAGTTTTTAAAAGAAGAGCTTTTACGCTTGTTGAAATTCTAGTTTCTATAGTTTTAATAGGAATCGGCTTATCAGCGACTATCGGAATTTTAATTTCCGGCACTTTTTACCTCAAGCAGGCCCAGCTTAAATCGGAAGCTATGAGCGCGGCATCAACCCAGATGGAGCGCTATCTGGCAAAATCCTATGGTTCTTTAGAAGAGGGTATGTTTGAGGGCCAAACCGAATCAATTGATTGGGAAGTTAAGGTCGAAGAAGAATATGAGGGTGGCTGTAGCGCCGGCAGTTTATGTATCCCTTATAAAGAGATAACTGTTTCTGCATTTTATACCGAAGAAGCACCTTCAGGAGAAGAGATTTTAAAAAGAATCCAATTAAAAAATATAGTACCTTACCCCTATATTCATATTGCTTCTACTTCCATTGATAATATTAGTCAAGAGGTTGGCCCGGCTCCTTATCAATCAATAAAGGGCTTGAGTTTAGATCTTTCTTATCCGGTAGATAAAGATATAATGGTGATATATAATATAGCTATCGAAGTAGAAGATACTACCGGGATACAGGCCGATGATACCATTCTTACTTCTTGTTTTCTGGATGGAAAACAACGCTTAATTGAAACTCGTACACCAATAATGACACAGCCTTTGATTAACAACATAATTGAAGTCGATGCTCAAGCTGATGGGGTGACGCGTAATGCACAGCATCGAGTCCAGATAAAGTGGCATAAGATTACCAATGTTGCTGGAGCCGGAAAAATTTCTTTAAAAAAGGCTAACTTAATAGTAGTTGCCTTTGAAGCAAAAAAATAAATAATTAGTAAAATGAGAAGATCCCTTACCTTGATAGAGCTTATAATTATTATTGTTTTAATTTCAGTTGTCATAATTGGAGTAACTAGTGCTTCTTTATTTTTTATCAGACAGGTTAATCAGGCTAATGAACGTTATAATATTTATAGTCAAATAACTTATGTTACCGAAGATATGAAAATACGTTGCGCTCCGGCAGCTGATGTAGTAACTACTTTTAGTTCTTCAGGTGGCACTAGAAATGACTTTAGTTTTTATGGAGAAAGAGACCTCTACAGTATTACCCCTGATGAAACAGCCGATAATGTAGTATATGAATACCGTATAGATAATCAGGGGAGATTAATATTAGATAATAAAACCGATAACAAAATAGAGGTTTTGGTAGATGCCAGGTATGAACCAACTTTAGAATTTACCTACAAAAGCGGGGATGAGCCGAATTTTATTACCGTTAAAGTCCAAGCTAAGGGAGAAGGGGATGATGCACCTGCAGTTTCAAGGGTTGAAGGCCTGCGATTTTGGTTTATTGATGTAGTAAGTTAAGATTATGATAGTAGTAGTTATAGCGATAATAATGATGCTTTCGATTTTAATGTCGGCTTTCATTTCTTTTAGCCCCAATATTAGCCACCTAATGGAGAAGGATTTTCTGCGTAGAACCTATAGCAATACAGTTAATCATAGCTTAAAGTATGGACAACTTTCAATACGGGCAGATACTTTAAAATCAAAACAAAAAAAAGAAATAGAGACGCCTTTGAGGGCTCGAGGGAAAAAAGGTTCCGGGGCAACCACCTGGTATGTCCAAGATAAAATAAACTCCACCATAACACTTTCCAACAATAAAGAAATGAAGGTTAATGTTGACAGAGAGATGGGTAACAAATAAAATCTAACCCAAAATAAGAACAATGCAAAAAATATCTTTTAAACCTCAGTGGCTTAATAAGAAAATAAATTTAAAATCATGCCGAGAAGTTAAGCTTCTTTTGCGTTCTTGTGCCCTGCATACAGTTTGTGAAGAATCTTTATGTCCGAATATTTCAGAATGTTTTTCATCGGGAGTAGCAACTTTTATGATCTTGGGAGATATTTGTACGAGAAACTGTACTTTTTGTTCGGTCAAAAAGGGTAGCCCTAAATTAGTTGATAGGCAAGAGTCTCGGCGGGTAGCTCAGGCAGTAAAAAAACTAAATCTGAATTATGTGGTTATTACTTCACCTACCCGTGATGATCTTTTAGATGGGGGAGCGTCAATTTTTACCCAAACCGTTAAAGAAATAAAAAAAATAAACCCTAAAATTAAGGCAGAATTTTTAATACCGGATTTTTTAGGGAAAAAGAGCTCTTTAAGAGAGGTGGCTTTTTCCGGGGTTGATGTTATAGGACATAATGTTGAAACAGCACCTTCTTTATATATAAAGGTAAGGCCACAGGCTAATTATGAATTGTCTTTGGAAGTGTTGGATATGGTAAAAAAAATAAACCCTTGCCTTTATATCAAATCTAGCTTGATGCTTGGTTTAGGCGAAGACGATAGCGAAGTTGAGAAGGTGTTTTCCGATTTACGAAGCATAGATTGTGATTTTTTAACCCTGGGACAATATCTCCCACCCTCTCTTAAGCATTACCCGGTAAAAAAATATATTACTCCTGATAAATTCAATTTTTTTAAAGAAAAGGCTTTAAAATTAGGGTTTAAAGCTGTACATAGCGCACCTTATGTGCGTTCTTCCTACCTTGCTGATGGTTTATTTAAGGCAAAAAGCTTATAAATCGAGCAAAGAGATAAGATAAACACTTCTTAAATTAGTAATACAAAGACATAAGTCTTTGTATTCCAAGGATTTATTTCCCCAATGATATAATTAATTATAAAAAATCATACACAATATATAGTGGTATTGTAAAATAGATACTAGATATTGAAAATTATAATAAATTATAACAAATTAGTCTTGACTTGGTTAAATAGATATATTTTAATAGATATGTAGTGCAATTATAGGAAACAACAGTTCTGTTAAAAGATGATGTAACTAAAGCAAGGCAAAGCCTTATATAAGATGTATACAATCTTTGCCGAAGGCAAAGACAACTTGCTAGTTAGATTTGCAAAATTGTATCCATCGTTAGTAAAATATTGGCAATAATGGCTCTGTTAAAAGATGATGTAACTAAAGCAAGGCAAAGCCTTATATAAAAGAAGATGAAACGCAAAAGAATACCAAGATTAATGACAGTGGATGAATTAGCTGACTATTTAGGTTTGCAGAAACAGACTATATATAATTGGCTTCATAGCAAGAAGATTTCAGGGATAAAAATTGGAAAAGTCTGGAGGTTTGACCGAAAGTATATCGATGAATGGCTAAAAAAATGCAGTAGGGACTAAATGTATACAATCTTTGCCGAAGGCAAAGACAACTTGCTAGTTAGATTTGCAAAATTGTATCCATCGCTAGTAAAGTATTGGCAATAATGGCTCTGTTAAAAGATGATGTAATGATAGCAAAACAAAGTATTGGAATAAAAGGATG
>CAZGLF010000012.1:0-7396 GCA_964526615.1 uncultured Planctomycetia bacterium | reverse complement strand
CTCTGTTAAAAGATGATGTAATGATAGCAAAACAAAGTATTGGAATAAAAGGATGAAAGAAAAAAGAGTTGGTTTATACCTAGGCGTTAATTCGGTTGGTGCAACTGTTACTCAGGCAAAGAATGTGCTTTCTTTGGTTAGGTATGAATTATCGTCGGTTGAAGAACCTGGAAAAGAGGCTTTAAGCGATGAGCTTAGGTGGGAAGCCTTGATTAACAAGACTTTAAGAGAAGTCGGTGCCGATACAAAGAAAATATATGTTAGTTTAGCAGATCGCGAATTCATATTCCGTCCCCTTGAGCTACCTTTAATGAGCCGAAAAGAACTTGATTCTTCCCTGATTTATGAAATTGAAAAATATATACCTTTTAAGATGGATGAATTGGTTTGGGATTATGATTCAATCCGTTCAATGAGTGAAAAAAAGATTAGCTTATCTTTTATTGGAATAAGGATAAAGGATTTTCAGCGAACAAAAGATATCTTAGCCAGGCTAGGGTACAATCCAGTAATGATAGAGCCATCTTGTTTATCGTTGCTTAGGGGCATAAAAGCTTTAAAAGCCTCTGCGGGCTACAAAAATTTTGCTCTTTTGGATTTTACCCAACCGGAAGCATATCTTACTTTTTTCCAAAACAACCTGCCGGTATTCAACCGTTACTTAAGCATTCCCAAAAAAGAAAATGCTTTAGATACCGGCGCTTTTGTTGATTCGGTTAATTTTTCTTTTCAATACTTTAAGCGAGAATTTAAATCTTACAAGCTAGAGAGGTTACTTATTATTGGTGATGATGAAGCTAAATCCGCAATTGGCCCGGTTGAAGAGGTCTTGCAAGTTAAGACCTCAGCCCTTACGCCTTATGATTTAACTAATCGTAGTAATGCCGGAGTTGAAAACGCAAAGGCTTTAGGTGTAACTAGTATAGGTTATTCTCCTTATAAATATAAGCCAACCTTGCGTAAAACCGAAGAACGTTTTGCTGGCGGTCCGGGTTTTGGCGGAACAGCTTTGCGGATAGGTTGGTTAAGTATTTTAGCTGGTATAGGGTTGGTTGGTTCAATTTTTCTTTCAATATTTCTAGGTAACGATATAGCCGAGAAAAAATTTATATTAAAACAAAAAGAAAAAGATATTTTTGTTCCTCCTGAGCTTTCAGGTTTATCTTGGGAAGAAAGGCAGCAGCAATTGTTTGAGAAAAAATCACGTCTCAGGCAAATAAAAAAAATGGCAGACTCTTTTACTGATTTCGGAACTTTCTTTGAAAAATTAGGGCAAAGAGGCGTGTTGCCGCAAAGATTGTGGCTTGAAGGCCTTGAGGTTAGCCAATCACGAAATATTTATTCTGCCAGGTTAACCGGCTTTATATTTCGAGATGATGATTATCAGGAGAGGTTGGGGATAAATGAGTTTATTTCAAATTTACGCAAAGACCAAGCTATTAGCGGCCTTTTTTCAACAATAAGCCTTGATTACTCTGAAAGGGAAGAAAAGCAAGAGTTTTGGGTTACCCGTTTTGCAATAAGGTTGGAACAGGAGAAATAGAGGTAAAATGCAGGATTTATTAAAACATAAAAATTTATTAGCCACATTATTGATAGTTGTTGTTTTTGGAATAATGGCCTACAGCATATATTCGCATTATACTATGGAAGAAGAAAAAATAGTTAAAAGGCTCAAAACACTAAAAGAAGGCGAAGAAAGTATCGAAGATTGGAAAAAGGTAATTATCGAAGAGAAAAAGGCCCGCCGGGATTTTATCATCGATGATACATTATTTTTAAAAAAATTTATCGAAGAAAGCGCCCGCCACGCCGGGATAACAATAACTTCCTTGAAACCGAATCAATTAGAAAAAGATTTTTATTGGGAGGTAAAAATACAATTAAGGGCAATGTGCCCTTACATGAGTTTTGTAGAATTCATGAAACTTATCGAAGAAAAAAGTTTAGGGTTAGATAGAATACGTATTGAGCGTAAAGACGGACAGGCAAATATCGATCTTTATTTAAATGCAATAGTATTAAAATGATTAGGGTAGTAATAATTAGTTTGATTTTGGTTTCTTTAGCAATAACTGGGTATGCTCAATCTGAGCCGGAATATAAGGATCCTTTTGAGCCGTTACTTCCGGAAGAAGAGGCCGATATTCGTCCGACCCAGAGACGTTCGGTCGAGGATGATGAAAGTTATCCACCGGCGATAAGTATTGAAGGTGTTCTTTGGGGAACCCTTAATCCCAGCACAATAATTGATGGGGAAGTTTATAAGGTTGGTGATGCGATAAAAGGAGTCGGTGCCCAAGTATTTAAAATTGAAAAAAATGATGTTTTCATATCATACGGAGAAAAAATTTATAAGATGCAAGTCCAAAAAAAGGAGGCACGATGAGGAAGATATTTCTATTAGTTATTTTATTTATGTTGCTATTTTTAGCGAAAGGATTTTCCCAGGATAATATTTACGGGGATTTTCTGATTTCATCTTTTGATAAAAAAGTGTCTTTAGACCTTGAGTCAGCTCAATTAGTCGATGTTTTAAAGATGCTTTCTCAACAGATAGGCCTTAATTTTGTTTCAACCGAAGCAGTTAGGGATAGGTCTTTAACTTTATATCCTGAGGGGGTGCCCCTAAAAGAAGCAATGGATATTATATTTAAAGCAAATAATCTCGATTATGATTTTTATCCGGAATCCAATATCTTTGTGGTTAAAGAGATGGGTAAACCCTCGATTGAGTTAAAAACCAAAATTTATAATTTAAAATATGCCCGAATCAAATCATCTAAGGTTGAAACCGAGCTCAAGGCTAAGATGAAACCCGAAGATGAAGAAGACGAAGAAGATACTGGAGTCGAGGAAGTAGGTATTAAAAGTGCGGTCCAGAATGTATTGAGTGAGTCAGGAAGAGTTACTGAGGACCCAATCACCAACTCTTTGATTGTTGTTGATGTTCCTGCTCAGTTTCCGATAATCGATGAAGTAGTAGCAATGCTTGATGTGCCGATACCAAAGGTTATGATTGAAGTTGAGATGCTTGATGTTTCAAAACGTACCATTGATAGCTTAGGTGTTAACTGGCCCCAGGCAATAGCGGCTTTAGATATGACTCTGACTCAAAGGGCAACAAGTTTTCCTTTTGGCGATAGCCGCATGGGCAATAATTCCGGAAATGATTCAACTATATTAATGGGAGATGCAACGCCTAGCGGGTGGAGTAATGTTAGCTGGGGTACAAACCATTTTGGGCCGACCATCCTTACAGTGGTTGGTGCAGAATTAGTACTTAATTTTCTGCGTACCCAGACCGACACTAAATTCCTGGCAAGGCCGAAAATATTAACTTTATCTAACCAGACTGCTGAGATAAGAATAACTACCGATGAGGCAATCGGAATCACTAAAACTGAAAGTGAGACCGGAGATATTACTTTTGATATTGATCGTGCCGAAACCGGAACTAAATTAAGAGTTACACCTCAGGTTGATGGCAGCGGCGGTGATATAACCCTATTTGTTGAAATGGTAGTTAAAGAAGCAAAAGACAGCGGCTTTGCAGCTACTTCAGCGTCATTTATTACCGGTGATATTAAAGACCCGGAAGAGCGTTCGGCAACCGCGATTATGAGATTAAAAGACGGCCAAACCCTTTTTGTCGGCGGATTAATTAAGACAGAGGTCTCCGACACCAATACAAAGGTTCCTATTTTGGGTGATATTCCTATATTGGGCAGGTTATTTCGTCACAAGAGTAAAGATGTTCAAGAGCGGGAATTACTTGTTTTTTTAACGCCACATGTTATACAGGAAGTAGAGAGTTGTATTACCAATAAAGCAAAGATATTGCCCAGAGAGCAATTGAACTCGGTAAAGAAAGAGTCAGTATCGGTTGCGCTCGACAAGTTTTCCAAATAAATTATTCTTGCGCAAGGTTAAGATAAGCGCTATTATATTTAATAGCAAGGGGTGGGTCTTTATAAATTAATTAAATGTTATGGCTAGATATAAAAAACTAGGCGATATATTAATCTCCGAAGGTATAATTGCTGAAAAACAACTAAAGGAAGCCATCGCCTTACAGGAAAAAAGCGGCGGTAAACTCGGAGAAGTTTTAATATCTTTAGGCTATGTAAATCAAGAGCAAATCGTAATAGCTCTAAGTAAACAGTTATCCATTCCTTATATTTCCTCGGGTAAATTAAAACCAACGGCTGATCAAAATCTTGAAGAACTTATACCCCATGATTTTGCTATCCGCAATGTTGTTTTGCCGCTTTCCCGTAATCTTAATTCTTTAACAGTGTCAATGTTTGACCCCCTTGATTTAATTTTAATTGATAATTTAAAAAAAATAACCGGTTGTGAAATTAACCCGGTTGTTTCCACCAAAGCCAATATTTTAAAAGCTATTGAAGCATTTTACGGAAAAGAAAAAATATTCCGCCAGGCAATTCAAGCTGCTGGCGATGAAGGAATTCAAGAGGGTGAGATAAAAGAGATATCTTCCGAGGAGACTGATTTAAGCTTGGATAAGTTGATTGCTCAGGCTGAAGAAGCACCGGTAGTTAAGCTTGTTGACCTTGTTATCCGGCAGGCTATTGAGGAGAATGCTTCCGATATCCATCTTGAGCCCCATCATAATAAATTATCTTTAAGGTATCGGATAGATGGCGTTATGTATGATATGCCTTCGCCTTCACCGTCGTTATATTTACCGATAATATCAAGAATAAAGATAATTTCAAAGATGGACATTGCCGAAAAACGCCTACCACAAGACGGAGGGTTCATGGTGAAGATTGGGCAAAGACTTATCGATTTACGTGTTTCAAGCCTACCTACTATTTATGGCGAAAAGATAGTTTTACGGATTTTAGATAAATCCCGTGTTCCTTTAGATTTAGCAAGATTAGGTTTTTTGCCGCAGGAATTAGAAAAAATAAGAGAAGGTATATCTTCCTCCTATGGTTTAATTCTTCTTACCGGGCCCACCGGAAGCGGTAAATCAACTACTCTTTATGCGGCTTTAAATGAAGTTAAATCTTCAACCAAAAATATTTTAACCGTTGAAGATCCAGTTGAGTATCGAATTGAGGAGATAAATCAAGTTCAGGTTAAACCGGAGATTGGTTTAAGCTTTGCCAATTCTTTACGTTCATTTTTGAGACAGGACCCTGATATAATTTTAGTTGGAGAGATTAGAGACCTTGAAACCGCTGAGATGACTATAAGGGCGGCTTTAACCGGGCATTTAGTTTTTTCAACTCTTCATACTAATAATGCATCATCAACCATTAACCGTTTAGTTGATATTGGTTTACCGAGCTATTTGGTTACTTCTTCATTAAGGCTAATTATTGCCCAGCGATTGGTCAGAAAACTTTGTCAGGAATGTAAAGAGCCTTATGAGGCCAAAGAAGAGGATTTACCTGAGGGTGTAAAACTTTCTTCACCTGTTGTTTATCGTTCTAAAGGTTGTGAGAAATGTAATTTTATTGGCTATAAAGGCCGTTCCGTAATAACCGAGATCATTCTTTTAGATGAAGAAATTAAAAATGCTATCCATAAAGGAGCTGAACCAACAGAAATTATGGAAATTGCCGAGAAGAAAGGAACTCTTAGCCTTCTTGAAAGCGGGCTAAAGAGAGCCGGGGAAGGAATAACCTCTTTAGAGGAAGTACTTTCAGTAGCTACCGTCCAATAAATATGTTATAATATTTTTAGAATATGCCTAGATATGATTATATTGTAAAAACTAAAGACTCTAAAACTTTAAAAGGAACTCAAGACGCAACTTCTAAAGATGAGTTAATCGCAAGATTAAGAGCCAGAGGTTTTTTTATTGTATCGATAAAGGAGCAAAAACCTTCCACCCGTGCTGCCGGAGCAAAATTATTTTCCCAGTCAAAAGGTAAACGAGCCTCAGTTAAAGTTTATGATTTAGCTTTTTTTGCCCGTAACCTTGCAACTACCCTGTCAAGCGGCGTTACTTTATTAAGAAGTTTGGAGATAATAGCCCATCAAACTGAAAGCAGCGGTTTGGCAAAAGTCCTTCAGAATTGTTGTAATGATATTAAAAGCGGATTATCTTTTGGTGAAGCAGTTGAAAAATACCCAAAAGTGTTTTCAAATCTTTGGTCCGGTATTGTCAGGGTTGGTGAAACTTCAGGTAATCTTCCTTTCGTTTTAGAAAGATTAGCTGATTTTCTTGAAATGCGAATGGAATTTGAGCGAAGAATAAAAAGCGCTTTAATTTATCCGGGTATCCTTATGGGTGCTGCCGCAATAGCAATATTTGTATTTCTTAAATTCATATTTCCTAAATTCAGTGATTTGTTTAAACAATTCGACATTGAACTTCCCTGGGCAACTCAGGCAATATTTGCAATAAGTAATTTTCTAGAAGATAATTTCGGCATAATATTGCTGGCGATACTTGGGTTGATAGTGGCCTTTTTTATTCTAAAGAAAAACCCTGAAGTCAAGCGTTTCTGGCATAAAACTAGCCTAAAATTACCGTTAATCGGAGAGATGATATTTTTATCGGCCCTTGAAAGATTAACTTCGACAATACATATTCTTCTAGAGAGCGGCCTTCCTTTGGTATATACTTTAGAGGTTTCAGCTAGAAGTGTGGGAAATATTATTTTAGAGGAAAAGTTATTGGCAGTGGGCCAGAAGGTGCGGGGAGGAAGCTCTTTGTCGGAAGAATTTTCCAAAGAAGGAATATTCCCAATGCTGGTTTCCGAGATGTCAAAGATTGGTGAAGAAACCGGTAGCATGCCGGAGGTATTTAAAAAGATATCTTTGCATTACCGCAAAGACTTAACTACAAAAATCGAGCGATTTATTACGGCATTTGAGCCGTTGATGATTATTTTTATGGGTATTGTGATTGGCGGTATAGTTGTTTCTTTGTTCTTGCCGCTGTTTAAGATAGCAACATTAAGCCAGTAAAAAAGATTTTTCCCAAATGGTTTGACACAGACATTGATAGTGTGGTATAAAGTTAGTGAAAAAGGCGAGGTGACAAAGGTAAGAAAGGAGGTCGGTATGAAGAAAGGTTTTACCTTATTAGAACTACTTATCGTAGTTATCGTTATTGCCATACTGGCAACTTTTGCTATCCCTCAATATTTAAAAGCAGTTGAGAGAGCAAAAGAAGCAAAAGCAAAGCACAACCTTAGTTTAATTGCTCAAGCTGAGAAGATGTGCCGAGCCGAGAACGATCAGTATGTAACAGCTGGCGATGATCCAGGTACAGCTGCTTGCGGGGCTGCAACTTTAAATGATTATGTTGAGTTAAATGATATAGGCCAAGATGATGATTGGACCTATGGCGTTGCTGGTGTAGGAGCCAGTACTTTCACTGCCACAGCAACCAGAGATGACGGCCCTA
>CAZGLF010000011.1:0-23023 GCA_964526615.1 uncultured Planctomycetia bacterium | reverse complement strand
AGCCCGGGAGACCGAGCCAATAATCGAGCAGGTTTTTATTGGCAAGGGTAATGATACCGATACCGGCCTTGATTTTGAAAGAAAACTCTACATTATCCGAAAACAGATTGAAAATGAAATAAAATCTTTAGATTTAAACCAGAAGAGTTTTTTCTATATTACTAATATTTCAAGCCGTACTTTTTCCTATAAAGGCCTTTTGATGACCCATCAATTGGAAGATTTCTTTTTAGATTTAAAAGATCCTGATTTAAAGAGCTCGCTTTGCTTGGTCCATTCACGTTATAGTACCAATACTTTTCCAACCTGGGACCTGGCCCAGCCGTTCAGGTTCCTAGCCCATAATGGAGAGATTAATACCTTAAGAGGAAATATAAATTGGATGCGGGCCCGGGAAGACTTGTTAAGTAGCGAGTTATTCGCTAGTGATATTGAGAAAATAAAACCGGTAGTTGTTCCCGGGGGAAGTGATTCAGCAACCATTGATAATGTTTTTGAACTTTTGGTTCTTTCCGGAAGGTCGCTGCCTCATACCATGATGATGCTTATCCCCGGCGCCTGGGAAAATAATAAATTTTTAAGCGAAAAGGTGCGAGATTTTTATAAGTACCATGCTTGTCTTTGTGAGCCCTGGGATGGGCCGGCAGCAATTGCTTTTACCGACGGCATAAGAATTGGAGCGGTATTAGATAGGAACGGCTTGCGCCCGGCTCGCTATATTGTAACAAAAGAAGATTTTGTAGTCATGGCCTCTGAGGTTGGAGTGTTGGATATCGAACCGGCTAAAATCAAACACTCTGGCCGCCTGGAACCGGGCAAGATGTTTTTTATCGACACCCAAGAGAAAAGAATAATCAATGATCAGGAGATAAAAGAAACTGTCTCCTCCCAAGCACCTTACCAACAGTGGTTAAAGGATAACTTAGTTGAATTAGGCCAAATAAAGAGCCAATCCCACTCAGAAAATAAAAGAGAAGAAAATATTTTAAAGCTCTTAAAATACTTCAATTACAGCCGGGAAGATTTAAAAGCTATCATAAAACCAATGGTTGAAAACGCCAAAGAGCCGACTGGTTCAATGGGCAATGATACCCCTTTGGCAATTTTGTCAAAAAAACCCCAGTCTCTATACAGTTACTTTAAACAACTTTTTGCTCAGGTAACTAACCCGGCAATTGACCCGATTCGTGAAAATATAGTTATGAGTTTGATTAGTTTTGTGGGGCGCCAGGAAAATATTTTAACTCAAACCCCTGCTCATTGTCATAAGTTAATCGTTCAAGAACCGATTTTAACCAATTATCAATTAGAAAAAATAGCCAACATCAATGAAAGAGGATTTAGGGCAAAAAAGATCTCTCTTTTATTTGAAGCTGAAAATGAGCAAAGCTACATAAAGAGATTAGACCAAATATGTTCTGAGGCTCAAATAGCGATTAAAGAAGGGTATAGTTTTATTATTTTAAGCGACAGGGGGGTAGATAAAAATAAATATTCTCTGGATGCACTTTTATCGGTAGCAGCCGTGCACCATTATTTAGTCCGCAAAGCAATACGTACCCAGATTGGAATAATAGTTGAGAGTGGCGAACCTCGAGAGGTCCATCATTTCGCACTATTATTCGGTTACGGTGCAGATTGTATTAATCCTTATTTGGCTTACGATGCTATTAATTATTTGAGGCAGAAAAAAGAAATAGACTTAGAAGAAAAAAAGGCTATTGATAATTACCGCAAAGCCCTAAATAAAGGTTTAAAGAAAATCCTCTCCAAAATGGGTATATCTACCCTGCATAGTTATCGGGGAGCCCAGATATTTGAAGCGTTGGGTTTAAGTCAGGAGTTGATTGATAAGTGTTTCACTGGTACTCCTTCAAGAATCGGCGGAGTGAAATTAGATGATTTAGCCAAAGAAAATCTCAGAAGAGGCCTGCTTGCTTATCCCGAAAGAGAGATTGATTATATACTTGATAGCGGCGGTTTATACCAGTGGAAAAAAGACGGGGAATTCCATCTTTGGCGTCCCGAAAGTATTGCTGCCCTACAAGATGCAGTAAGATTTGGCGATTATCAAAAATATAAAGAATTTGCTAAGCTTATAAATGACCAATCTGATAATCCTACTACATTAAGAAGTCTGCTAAAATTCAAAAAGACAAAATCAATACCGGTTAATAAAGTCGAGTCAGCCCAAAGTATTTTAAAACGTTTTGCAACCGGAGCAATGAGTTTTGGTTCGATATCAAAAGGAGCTCATGAGACCTTAGCTATAGCTATGAATCGAATCGGCGGCAAATCTAATACCGGTGAAGGCGGAGAGGACCCGGTACGTTTTAGGCCTTTGCCTGATGGTGATTTAAAAAGAAGTGCCATTAAACAAGTTGCCTCCGGAAGATTTGGAGTAACTATCAATTATCTTAGCAATGCCGATGAGATACAAATTAAAATTGCTCAAGGTGCTAAGCCTGGTGAGGGAGGGCAGCTTCCGGGGCATAAGGTAAGCGCAACTATTGCTAAAATCCGCTACACTACACCAGGGGTAACTTTAATTTCGCCGCCGCCGCACCATGATATTTATTCAATTGAAGATTTAGCTCAATTAATATTTGATTTAAAAAACTCTAATCCTTTAGCCAGAATAAGTGTTAAGTTAGTTTCAGAGGTTGGAGTGGGAACTATTGCTGCCGGAGTTGCCAAAGGCCATGCTGATATGATTTTAATCTCCGGCGCAGACGGGGGAACCGGAGCTTCTCCGATGAGCTCGATAAGGCATGCCGGCCTTCCTTGGGAGTTAGGGCTTTCAGAGACTCATCAGACTCTAATTTTGAATGATCTTCGCAGCCGGGTAAGGCTGCAGACCGATGGCCAGATGCGTACCGGAAGAGATGTTGTGATAGCAGCAATGCTGGGGGCCGAAGAATATGGTTTTTGTACCGCTGCCTTAATCGTTATGGGATGCGTTATGCTGAGGCATTGCCATCTTAATAATTGTTCGGTTGGGGTAGCTACCCAAGATGATATATTACAAAATCGTTTTAAAGGAAAGCCAGAGTGGGTAGTAAATTATTTTAATTTTGTAGTCCAAGAGTTACGTGAAATTATGGCCGAATTAGGGGTTAAAACCATCGATGAATTAGTCGGAAGATCTGATCTATTAGAAGTTAACCAAGATATCTTACCCCAGAAAGCAAGAAATATTGACTTCTCAAAAATTCTTTACAAGCCCCAAATGCCCAAAAAAATTGCTACTCATTGTATAAAAGCCCAAAATCATGGTATAGATGAGATTTTAGACCGTAAAATAATTAAGTTAGTAAAGGAATCAATCGAAACAAAAGCAGCCATAAGAGTTAATTTAGATATTAAAAATAATAACCGTACTACCGGAGCCTTATTGAGTAATGAAATTATTAAAACCCATGGTGAGGACGGGTTATTAGACAATACTATTTCAATTAAATTTAAAGGTATTGCCGGCCAGAGTTTTGGGGCCTGGTTGGCAAAGGGAGTTACTTTTGAGTTAGCAGGTTTAGCCAATGACTACGTCGGTAAAGGTTTATCCGGCGGCAAGATAATTATTTATCCGGACAAAGATACAAAATACCAGTCAAGCGATAATATATTAATCGGCAATACTACCTTTTACGGGGCCATAGCCGGCCAAGCTTATATAAGGGGGGTTGCCGGGGAGAGGTTTTGTATTAGAAATTCCGGCCTTTTAGGTGTAGTTGAGGGCGTGGGTGATCACGGTTGTGAATATATGACCGGGGGGGTAGCTGTTATCTTAGGGAAGGTTGGACGCAATTTTGCTGCTGGTATGAGTGGAGGGGTTGCTTATGTTTATGATAGAGATCAAGATTTTAAAGAGTATTGCAATCAGAGCATGGTTGTTTTAGAAGAGTTAAATGAAGAAGACAAAGCTACCTTAAATAACTTATTAAGTAATCATAAAAAATATACCCAAAGCCCGATAGCCGGGGAGATTTTAGATGATTTTCATAATCAATGCCTTAAATTTGTTAAGGTAATGCCTATAGAGTACAAAAGAATATTGGAAGGGAGAAAGGTTGAAGAAAAATTGGGTTTAAGTGAGGTTTCAGATGGCTGAAAAAGACCTTAAGCGATTTTTAAAGACTTCAAGAAAAAATATCTCATACCGGCCGGTATGCGAACGGATTAAAGATTATCAAGAAGTTGCACCGGTGCCGGCTCCAGAGCATTCTCAAGACCAGGCTCACCGCTGTATGGATTGTGGGACTGCGTTTTGTAATTGGGCCTGCCCAATCGGTAACTATATTCCCGAATTCAATGACGCTCTTGTTGATGGAAAACTTGTCCGGGCAGTGAAATTATTAGAGGCAACCAATAATTTAGCTGAAATTACCGGCAGGGTTTGTCCGGCACTTTGTGAATATTCTTGTGTTTTAGGTATCAACGATGACCCGGTTACAATAAGAGAAAATGAACTTTCGATAGTTGAGCAGGGTTTTGAAAATGATTTAATAAAGCCTCAACCGCCTAAAGTACGTACCGGTAAAAAGGTTGCGGTAGTAGGTTCGGGGCCGGCTGGTTTAGCGGCAGCAGCTCAGCTTAATAAGGCCGGGCATAGAGTTACGGTTTTTGAAAAAGATAAAAAGCCGGGAGGAATATTAAGATACGGGATACCGGATTTTAAATTAGATAAAAAAGTAATCGATAGAAGGATAAAATTATTAAAAGAAGAAGGCATCGAATTTAGAATCAATGTTAATGTCGGTAAAGATTTGCCGGTTAGCGAACTTAAAGATTATAACGCAATAATTTTAGCTATCGGTTCCCGGGTACCCAGAGACCTAAAGATTGAAGGAAGAAATCTAGAGGGTATATACTTTGCCATGGATTATCTTACTCAGAGTAATAAGAGAGTAGCCAAAGAATTATTTAATGATGAGCTAATCGATGCTAAAGGAAAAAAGGTTGTAGTTATCGGCGGCGGTGACACCGGTTCCGATTGCTTAGGCACTGCTCATCGTCAAGGAGCAAGTTGTGTAGTTCAGGTAGAGGTTATGCCGAAGCCGCCTCTTTGCCGCAGTGATGAGTGTAGTTGGCCTAAGTATCCTTTGCTTTTAAAAACTTCTTCTTCACATCAAGAGGGCGGCCAGAGGTATTGGTCGGTGCTTACTAAGGAGTTTCTTGGTAATGAAGGCGGAGTAAAAAAAATATCCTGTGTTGAGATAGAGTTTTCTAAAGATAAAAAAGGCTGTCCTTTGATAAAAGAGATCCCTGGTTCTGAATTTGAGATTGAGGCTGATATGGTTATTTTGGCAATTGGATTTCTACACCCTCAACATCGAGGATTAGTTGAGTCTTTAGGCCTTGAGTTTGATTCTCGAGGCAATATCAAAACTAACAATAATTATATGGCTTCCCAACAAGGGGTATTTTGTGCCGGAGATGCTCATCGGGGCCAGTCTTTAGTAGTTTGGGCAATATCAGAAGGCCGGCGCTGCGCTCATAAAGTAGACACCTACCTTATGGGTAAAACTAGCTTACCAAGTTTGTAAAACCCTTACCAGGCAAAGATAATTTTTAGAAAGCGTTTACAGTTTTTAATTTTTTTGATAAGGTATTCGTATTGTATATATGTTATATTTATATGGTATGAGGCTGGGTTTTTGGAAAAAATTGTTTATAAAATTATCATTTTTTGCTATATTTTTAGGATTTCCCTTCAATAATACATATTCTAAAGATAATTTATCCTTTAATTTGCCTTCTTTTACCGAAGAACAAATAATTGAGCGCCTGGCAGTCATTGATCAATATAACAAAGGAAATCTTACCTTAATATCCCGCAATTTTAATCTAGATACTTATCATTACCCTAAAGACCTATCCAAACCTCATGATGTCTTGGTTTATAGCCGAAAGCATCCTCAAGGTTGTATCGTGCATATACCTAAGATATCACAGGGTTACCGTAAAACCTTATCTTATATACCTTTAAACCGCAATGACGGCCATTCGTTCATTTTAAAAAAGGATTGCATTTCAAGTGATTGTGATAAAGAGAAAAAAACTATTAATAAGTGTGATTGCGTAATCATAGATTGCGGAAATAACCAGCTAGTAATACCTACTCATTACATATCCGGAGCCGATATTAAGCGTTACTTTAAGATTGCCTCTAAAGAACCTAAAACAATACGTATAAATCCCGGTATCAATCATTTCGAAGATTCCTTAGATAATCTAAATAAAAATTTCCAAGATGGAGGAAATGAGAGCTTTCTCGGCCCTGACGACCCCGATGAACTTTAATAATCACCACTTGCCATATTAAACCAATCTACTATAATATTTCTACTATGAGTAAGATTAAAGAAATCTATGTAAGTACCGATATTGAAAGTAACGGCCCAATACCGGGTGAATATTCAATGCTTAGTTTTGGTTCGGCAGCTTTTTATCCTAATAAAGAAATCATCGACACTTTTAGTGTTAACTTAGAAACTCTACCCGGGGCCCGGGAGGATAAAGAAACCATGAAGTGGTGGAAGACCAAAAAGAAAGCCTGGGCAGCTTGCCGCAGCAATTTAGAAGCCCCTAAGACAGCAATGAGAAAATATTTGAAGTGGTTGAAAAAACTTCCCGGCAAAGTAATTTTTGTTGGTTATCCGGCTTCTTTTGATTTTATGTTTATCTGTTGGTACTTAAACAAATTTACCGGAGAAAATCCTTTTTCATTTATTGCCTTGGATATAAAAACTCTTGCCATGGCTCAATTAAAGGTGCCGTTTTCTTCTGTTACCAAGAGTAAGATGCCAAAACACTGGTTCGATAAGAATCGAAAGAGCCATGTAGCCTTAGATGATGCAATTGAACAAGGATTATTGTTTTGCAATATTCTTTCCGAGAATAGAAAATAATAAATTTTTTCTAATACTTTACTTTATTTATAAAATAAATATTTTATAAATATTACTCTTGACTAATCAAGATAAATATTGGATAATCATTCAATTAATGCGTAAGAAATACCCGAGAAAAACAAAGGCGTTTTATCCAAATGGGTAGGGCGCTTTTCTTCTGTTATGCCGATTAAAAAAAGAAAAAAAGCACTGTTGGTTTTAGAAGACGGAGAATACTTTGAAGGGTTTTCTTTTGGTTTTCAAGGAAAAACCTTTGCCGAAGTAGTCTTTAATACCAGTTTGACCGGCTACCAGGAAATCCTCACCGATCCCTCTTATTATGGCCAAATTGTCACCATGACCTATCCTTTGATTGGAAATTACGGGATTAATTCAAAAGATATCGAATCAAAAAAAATATTTCTTTCCGGATTAATAGTAAAAGAGTGTAGCAGAATTACCAGTAATTGGCAGAGCGAAAAACACTTATCCGATTATTTAAAAGAAAATAATATTATCGCAATTGAAGGTGTTGATACCAGGGCTCTAACGAGGCATATTAGGCTCCAAGGCGCGTTGAAAGCAGTGCTTACCACTGAAAGTTTTGATGTAGAAGAATTAGCTAAAGAAGCTGCGGCCTCAAGAGGCCTAATTGGTGTTGATTTAGTAAAAGATGTAAGCTGCACTAAGCCTTATCAATGGAGTAAGGAAGGAAAATATAGAGTAATAGTGATCGATTGCGGGGTAAAAACCAACATTTTACGAAGATTGGAAAAAAGAGGTTGTGAGGTAATTGTAGTTCCGGCTAATTGTGGCAGTAAAGATATTTTAGGGCAGAAACCCGATGGGGTAGTGCTTTCTAACGGGCCGGGAGACCCTGCTGCGGTAAATTATGTAGTTAAGACAGTTAAAGAGTTATTAGGAAAGGTACCGCTTTTTGGAATTTGTTTAGGCCATCAGATGTTAGGATTGGCTTTAGGGGCTAAGACCTATAAATTAAAATTCGGCCACCACGGAGGAAACCAGCCGGTAAAGGATTTAAAAACCCAAAAAGTTGCTATTACCGCGCAAAACCACGGATTTTGTGTTGATATCGAATCTTTACCTAAGAAGAATGTAGAATTAACCCATATTAACTTAAACGATAATACCTCCGAAGGCCTAAGGCACTTGGAACTGGGAGCTTTTTCGGTCCAATTTCATCCTGAGGCCGGCCCGGGGCCAAATGATGCTGAATATTTATTCGATGAGTTTATTAATTTAATAGAAATAAATAAAAACAATTAATATGCCGGCAAGAAAAGATATAAAAAAGATTTTAATAATCGGTTCAGGCCCGATAGTTATCAGCCAGGCTTGTGAATTCGATTATTCCGGAACCCAGGCCTGCAAAGCTTTAAAAGAAGAAGGCTATGAAGTTGTATTAATAAATTCCAACCCTGCCACTATAATGACCGATCCTCAAATTGCCGATGCAACTTATATTGAGCCAATTACTGCAGAGGTGGTTGAGAAAATAATCATTAAAGAAAAACCCGATGTTTTACTGCCAACCCTTGGCGGACAAACCGGCCTTAATATTGCTATGGAATTAGCCGAGAAAGGAATTCTGGAAAAATATAATGTCGAGATGATCGGGGCAAATTACCATACTATTAAAAAAGCCGAAGATAGAGATGATTTCAAAGAGGCAATGATAAAGATAGGGTTAGATTTACCTAAAAGTAAGTTAGCCTATAATATGCAAGAGGCACAGCAAGCCTTAGAAGAAGTCGGCCTGCCGGTCATTATCCGTCCAAGTTTTACTCTTGGAGGAACCGGCGGAGGAATAGCAACCACCAAAGAAGAATTCGATAAAATTGCCGATATGGGATTAAAGAATAGTATGATCAATGAAGTTTTGATTGAAGAATCAATTATCGGCTGGAAAGAATACGAACTCGAGGTAATGCGGGATAAAAAAGATAATGTAGTTATTGTCTGTGCAATCGAGAATTTCGATCCAATGGGTGTTCATACTGGAGACTCAATAACAGTTGCTCCGGCACAAACCCTTACTGATAGGCAATATCATAAGATGCGTGATGCGTCTTTGGCGATAATCAGAGAAATTGGTGTTGAAACCGGCGGTTCTAATATTCAATTTGCTGTTGACCCGAAAACCGGAAGAATGGTAGTAATTGAAATGAATCCCCGGGTTTCAAGGTCTTCAGCCCTGGCATCGAAGGCAACCGGATTTCCGATTGCAAAATTCGCTGCTAAATTAGCAGTTGGCCTAACATTAGATGAGATAAGAAATGATATTACCAAAGAGACCCCGGCATCATTTGAGCCGACAATAGATTATTGTGTAGTTAAGATTCCGCGTTTTACTTTTGAAAAATTTCCTGAAGCTCAGGATATTTTAGGCATTTCAATGAAGTCAGTCGGAGAAACCATGGCTATTGGCCGGACATTTAAAGAAGCACTCCAGAAAGGCCTAAGAGGCCTTGAGATTGGCCATGTTGGTTTGGATAATAAACTTAATTATAAAGAAATATCGGATGACAAAATAAAACTTAGGTTAAAAGAGCCTAATGCTTCAAGGATATTCTATATTAAATATGCCTTTCAAAAAGGCTATAGCATCAATGATGTAGTTGAGCTTACCGGAATCGACCCTTGGTTTATCGATAACATCAAACAAATTGTAGAATTAGAACAAGAGATAATCGAGGAACTTAAAAAATCAAAAGATAATAATTTTAACTTAGACAAGAATTTATTGCTTCAGGCAAAACAAATCGGTTTTAGCGATCAACAGTTGGCTTTTCTTTGCGGCTGCAGTGAAATTGAAGTAAGAAATTACCGCAAAAGTAACCGAATTGAGGCAACCTTTAAATTAGTTGATACTTGTGCTGCTGAGTTCGAAGCTTACACCCCGTATTATTACTCTACTTATGAGAAGGAAGATGAAATCAGGCTTAGTGATAAGAAAAAGATAATGATTTTAGGCGGCGGCCCCAATAGAATCGGCCAGGGTATTGAATTTGATTATTGTTGTTGCCATGCTTCTTTTGCTTTAAAAGACCTGGGTTATGAGACTATAATGGTTAATTCAAACCCTGAAACCGTCTCAACCGATTATGATACCTCTGATAAGTTATATTTTGAGCCGCTTACCTTAGAAGATGTGATGAATATTATCGATAAAGAGAAACCTGATGGAGTAATAGTTCAATTCGGCGGCCAAACCCCGCTTAACTTAGCAAAAAAACTTAAAAATTTAGGTGCTCCGATAATCGGAACTAGCGTTGAATCAATTCAGCGAGCCGAGGATAGAGATGAATTTTCAAAACTGATACATAAATTAAATATAAATCAGCCGGCTAATGGTTCGGCCCATTCTGAAGAAGAAGCTATCGCAATAGCTAAAAGAATCAGTTATCCGGTATTGGTTAGGCCTTCTTTTGTTTTAGGCGGGCGGGCAATGAGAATAGTCTATGATGATGATTCCTTAAATGAATTTATGCAAGAGGCCAAAGATGTTTCCCAGGAACACCCGGTTTTAATTGATAAGTTTTTAGAAGATGCAGTTGAGGTTGATGTTGATGCTATAAGCGACAAAGACTTAACAGTTGTTTGCGGGATAATGGAGCACGTTGAAGAGGCGGGAGTACATTCGGGCGATTCAGCCTGCGTATTACCCCCGCATACTTTAAGTGATGGAATAATCGAAACAATTAAACAACATACCATAGCTTTATCTAAAGAGCTGGAAGTTAAAGGATTGATCAATATCCAATTTGCGGTCAAAAAAGATACAGTATATGTTTTAGAAGTCAATCCCAGAGCTTCGCGGACCGTTCCTTTTGTGAGTAAAACAACCGGGGTTCCATTAGCAAAGATAGCATCTATGGTTATGGTTGGTAAAACCTTAAAAGAACTCGGGTTAATAAAAGAAAAAGAGATCTCTCACGTTGCGGTAAAAGAATCAGTCCTGCCCTTTTCAAGATTTTCCGGGGTAGATATAGTTTTAAGCCCGGAGATGAAATCAACCGGTGAGGTTATGGGGATTGATACTTCTTTTGGAAAGGCTTTTTTTAAATCTCAGGTTGGCGCAAAATCGGCCCTGCCTTTATCGGGAAAAGTATTTATAAGCGTTAAAAATGATGATAAGAGAAATATTGTATTTATCGCCAAAAAATTAAGCGATTTAGGTTTTGAGATTATTGCAACTAAAGGAACTCATAAAGCGTTAACTTCTAACAATATCAAAGCTCAATTAGTAGGGAAAATATCAGAAGGTGATAATAGCTTATTAGGCTTAATAAAAAAAGGAGAAATTCATTTAATAATCAATACACCTTCGGGTAAAAAAGGCCAGTCTGATATGAAACCAATTAGAAGTATGGCGGTTATGCATGGCATACCTTCAATAACTACAATGCCAGGGGCACAAGCAGCGGTAAATGGTATCGAGGCTGTTTTAAAAGAAGATTATGATGTAGAATCTATACAAGGATACTTTAGAAAAAGCAATATCAATGATTAATTTTAATATATAAGAAGAAGTTATGGGAAAAAGAGAGGATATTAAAAAAGTTTTGATTATCGGTTCGGGCCCGATAATCATTGGCCAAGCTTGTGAATTTGATTATTCCGGAACCCAAGCTTGCAAGGCTTTGAAGGAAGAAGGATATGAAGTTGTATTGGTAAATTCTAATCCGGCTACCATAATGACCGATCCCGGTATGGCCGATAAGACTTATATCGAGCCTTTAACTATTGATAGTGTTGCTTCAGTAATTGAAGCTGAGAGGCCGGATGCACTTTTGCCGAATTTAGGCGGACAAACCGGCCTTAACCTTGCTTCGGATTTATATAAAAACGGGATTTTAGATAAGTATAATGTTGAGGTTATCGGAGTAAAAGCCGATGCTATTGAACGCGGAGAGGATAGGCTTGTTTTTAAGGAAACTATGGAAAAATTAGACATACCCTTGCCGCTTTCAAAGATTAGCCGTTCAGTCGACCAAGCTCAAGAGATAGCCCAAGATTTAGGCTATCCGGTAGTTTTGCGCCCGGCATACACTCTCGGGGGAACCGGCGGAGGAATAGCTTATAATGTTGAAGAGCTGCGGGTCATTGTTAATAGAGGTTTAAGTGCCAGCTTGGTTCACCAGGTATTGGTTGAGGAAGCAGTTATCGGTTGGGAAGAACTTGAGCTGGAGGTAGTCCGGGATCAGAAGGGCCAAAAAATAACTGTTTGCTTCATTGAAAATATCGATGCCATGGGGGTCCATACTGGTGATAGTTTTTGTTGCGCTCCGATGTTAACTGTTCCCCAAAGTTTGCAAAAAAGAATGCAGGATTGCGCTTATAAGATAGTTGATGCCATTGGGGTAACCGGAGGCACTAATATTCAATTCGCCCATAATTTAGAAGATGATAGATTAGTAGTTATTGAAATTAACCCGCGAACTTCGAGGTCTTCAGCCTTGGCTTCAAAGGCAACTGGATTTCCGATTGCCCGTATTTCAACCAAACTTGCCGCCGGAATTACTATGGAAGAAATACCTTACTGGAAAGAGGGTACTTTGGAAAAATACCAACCAAGCGGAGATTATGTAGTTATTAAATTTGCCCGCTGGGCTTTCGAAAAGTTTCCTAAAGCAAAAGATGTTTTGGGCACTCAAATGAAAGCAGTTGGAGAAGTAATGAGTATCGGTAAGACTTTTAAGGAAGCTTTTCAAAAAGCGATACGTTCTTTGGAGATAAAACGTTATGGTTTAGGGGTAAAAACAATAAAAAACTTTAGTTTGGATAAGTTAAAAACATTTCTTAGTGCCCCTTCAAGCCAAAGGATATTTTTAATTTATGAAGCATTGCGTCGAAATATTTCTGTAGATGAGCTATATCAAATTACCAATATCAATAAGTGGTTCTTAAACCAGATGAGGGAATTGGTAGAGTTAGAAGAGGAGATCGTTAAATATCCTTTTGATAAGCTGCCCTCGGATTTATTAATCAAAGCAAAAGAGTGGGGATTTTCCGACCTTTATTTAGGCCAATTACTGGCTGTTTCGGAAAGTAAAATTAGGGATAAAAGGATTAAGCTTGGTAAAATTGGCCGCTTTGATATTGTTCCGGTCAGCGGAGTAGAGAATGCGGCATATTATTATTCTACTTATATTGGGGAGGACAAAGTAGGAGTTTCTTCCAAGAAAAAGATAATGATTTTAGGCGGCGGCCCCAATAGAATCGGCCAGGGTATTGAATTTGATTATTGTTGTTGCCATGCTTCTTTTGCTTTAAGAGAAGAAGGCTATGAGACAATTATGATTAATTGTAACCCTGAAACTGTTTCAACCGATTATGATACCTCTGATAAGTTATACTTTGAGCCTTTAACAATTGAAGATGTTTTAACTATTTACAATAAGGAGAAACCTGAGGGGGTAATAGTTCAATTTGGCGGCCAAACCCCGCTTAACATTGCTCAGGAATTAGAAGATAATGGGGTAAAAATACTTGGTACTTCTCCTAGGAGTATTCGTTTGGCCGAAGATCGAGAGTATTTTAAAGAGAGGATGAGTAAGTTAGGAATATTGCAGCCGGAAAGCGGTGTTGCACGTTCTCTGGAAGAAGCTAAAAAAACCGCCCAGGAAATCGGTTATCCGCTTATGGTCAGGCCTTCTTTCGTATTGGGCGGACGGGGTATGGAGATAATTTATAATGAGAGTATGTTAGTTAGATATGCCAGAGAAGCTATTCAAGTAAGCCCTGAATTTCCAATGCTTATCGACCGGTTCTTAGAGAAGGCGATTGAAGTTGAGGTTGATGCGATCAGTGATAAAGAAAATACTTTTATTGCCGCAGTTATGGAGCATATTGAGCACGCCGGAGTGCATTCCGGAGATTCAGCTTGTGTTATCCCTACCAGAACAATAAGCCAGAAACACCTTAAGACAATTCAAGATTATACTGCTGCTATTGCTAAGGATTTAGCTGTAGCCGGTATTATTAATGTGCAATATGCTATTGCCGATGATAAAGTATATGTTTTGGAAGCTAATCCCCGGGCTTCACGAACCGTGCCTTTGGTTTCTAAATTAACCAGTATACCTTTAGCCCACATTGCTACTAAAGTTATGCTTGGTAAAAAAATAAAAGAATTTTCGCAGTTAAAGAATAGTTGCCTTAATTATGTCGGGGTCAAGGAAGCAGTTTTTCCTTTTAATATGTTTCCCGAAGTGGATCCTTTATTGGGCCCGGAGATGCGGGCAACCGGTGAAGTCATGGGCATAGCTGATACTTTTGGATTAGCTTTTTACAAAGCCCAGACCGCAGCCGGGGCACAATTGCCTTTAAAGGGAGGGGTATTGCTTACTGTAGCTGATAAAGATAAAGAAAGCTTAATCCCAATAGCTAAAGAGTTTTTAGAGTTAGGTTTTACTATCTATGCTACCAGCGGGACCAGTAAATTTTTAGGCCAGCAAGGAATAAAGAATAATTTTATCAAAAAACTCCATGAAGGAAGGCCTAATATAACCGATGCAATAAAAAATAAAGATATTAATTTGATAGTCAATACACCAATCGGCAGCTCAAGTAAATATGATGATAGCTATATTCGTATCTCGGCAATCGCTCAAAAAGTTCCCTACATAACTTCAGTTCCCGCAGCTCAAGCCAGCGTGGAAGGGATAAAGTCGATTAAAGAGAATAAAATTATACCGGTGGCGTTACAGCAATATCATAAAAGGTTGCATCAGCAAGATTAATTAGCTATAAAGAAGCGATTAAATATATTTATTAAGATGTGTGGAGTTTTTGGAATAACCGGACATAAAGACGCAGCCAGATTAACTTATTTAGGGCTCTATGCACTTCAGCATCGCGGAGAAGAAAGTTCCGGGGTAGTTACCTATAACGGGAAAAAAGAATATTCACACCATGGCATGGGGGTTGTTGGCGATGCCTTTGATGAGCGCACTATGAAGGCCTTAAAGGGGCAAATTGCTATCGGCCATGTTCGCTATTCAACTACCGGGTCAAGTTATGAAAAAAATATCCAGCCGTTTTTAGTTACTCATAAAAAAGGCCACATTGCTATTGCTCACAACGGTAATCTTACCAACATTTTAGCTTTACGCAAGAATTTAGAAGATAAGGGTTCGATTTTTCAAACTTCGATGGATTCTGAGATAATAGTCCATTTTCTTGCAAAAAGCAAAAAAGATAACCTTAAAGGAAAGCTAACCGATGCCTTAATGCATCTAGAGGGCGCTTACTCTTTAGTTTTGATGGTTGATGGAGTTTTAATTGGAGCCAGAGACCCTTATGGTTTTAGGCCCCTATGTTTAGGTAAGCTTGATGGAAGTTATGTCTTAGCTAGTGAGACTTGTGCCCTGGATTTAATCCAGGCTGAATATGTAAGAGACATTGAGCCTGGTGAGATAGTCTTTATTGGTAAAGATAAAAAAATTGAATCGATAAAACCTTTCATTCAAGCTAAAAAAGCTTTTTGTATTTTTGAATATGTTTATTTTGCCAGGCCTGATAGCAATATCTTTGGTAACAATGTTTATTATACCCGTAAAGAATTGGGCCGCCAATTAGCTAAAGAGCATCCGGTTGATGCAGATATCGTAATGCCGGTTCCGGATTCCGGCAATTATGCTGCCATGGGCTTTGCCAAAGAAATCGGCATACCGCTTGAAGTTGGCATGATTCGAAACCACTATGTCGGAAGAACCTTTATTCAGCCCTCCCAAGATATAAGAGATTTTAGGGTGAGAGTGAAACTCAACCCGATTAAAGAAGTATTAAAAGGTAAAAGGATTATTGTGGTTGAGGATTCAATTGTTAGGGGGACAACCAGCAAGAGCCGGGTTAGGACACTTCGGGATGCCGGAGCAAAAGAAGTACATATGCGGGTTAGTTGTCCGCCGATTGTTTCACCTTGTTTTTATGGAATAGATTTTCCGACAAAAAAAGAATTGATAGCCTCTAAAAAAACTGTTAAAAAGATAAGAGATTATATCGGGTTAGATAGCTTGGAATATTTAAGTTTAGAAGGGATGTTAAAAGCTATGCCGCTGGCAAAAAATAAATTTTGCGTAGCTTGTTTTTCCGGCAAATATCCGACTAAAATACCTAAAAGAGCATCGAAATATATTTTAGAAAGAAAAAGGTAGATATGGAAAAAAGAGGTTTTGATAATGAGAAGTATTTAAGAGAGCAAGCTCAGGCAATCTTAGAAAGAGTCCGCAAGTTTAATAATAAATTATACCTTGAATTCGGCGGAAAGATCATGTTCGATTACCATGCTTCAAGAGTTCTTCCGGGTTTTGACCCTAATGTAAAAATGAGGCTCTTGCAGCAATTAAAAGATAAAGCCGATATAATACTTTGTATTTATGCCGGAGATATCGAAAGAAGAAAGGTAAGAGCTGATTTTGGAATAACTTATGATGTCGATGCTTTAAAATTAATCGATGACTTAGCTGAATGGGGTGTTAAGATAACCGCTGTAGTTATAACCCGTTTCAACGATCAGCCGGCAGTAAAGATATTTAAAAATAAATTAGAACGCAGAGGCTTAAAAGTCTATACCCACCGTTTTACCAAAGGTTATCCAACCGATGTGGATTTAATCGTAAGCGATGAAGGCTATGGCGCCAACCAATATATCGAAACTAAGAATTCTTTAGTTGTGGTCACCGGGCCCGGCCCGGGAAGCGGTAAATTGGCAACTTGTCTTTCTCAGCTTTACCATGAACACAAAAAAGGGGTAAGCGCCGGTTATGCGAAGTTTGAAACTTTCCCGATATGGAGTATACCGCTTAAGCATCCGGTTAACGTTGCCTATGAGTCGGCAACCGCTGATATAAAAGATTTTAATTTAATCGACCCTTTTCATCTTGAAACTTATAATCAAACCGCAGTTAACTACAACCGCGATGTTGAAATTTTCCCGGTTTTAAAGAGGATTTTAACCAAAATAACTAAATCCCAAGAAGTATATGCTTCACCAACCGATATGGGGGTTAATCGCGCCGGTTTTGGGATTACTGATGATGCCTTAGTCAGAGAAGCGGCAAAACAAGAAGTTATCAGAAGGTATTTTAGATATCGGTGTGAATATGTTTTAGGGTTGGTAGATAAAGAGACTGTCAACCGGGCAGAGCTTTTGATGGAAGAATTAGATTTGAAAGAGCAAGACCGAAAAGTAGTACAAGAAGCAAGAGATGCATCTGAGGATGGGAAAAACAAGGGAAAAGGAAATGAAGATATTTTTGCCGGCGCAGCAATCCAGTTAAAAGACCGAACAATCATAACCGGTAAAAATTCATCTCTAATGCATGCTTCATCGAGTTTGATCTTAAATGCGATTAAAAAAATTGCTAATATACCCGATAAAATTCATTTGCTTTCGCCAAATATCATTGATTCAATCGGGGCTCTAAAGAATAATGTATTCAAATCAAAGAGTGTTAATTTAGATTTAGAGGAGACCTTGATAGCTTTAAGTATTAGTGCAGCTACTAATCCGACAGCACAACTTGCGATGGAGAGTTTAAATGAGCTCTCAGGGTGTGAGGCTCATATGACTCATATTCCGACTTCCGGTGATGAAGAGGGTTTAAGAAGATTAGGTATCAATATTACCAGTGACCCTAATTTTTCCAGCAAAAGCTTATTCATATCTTAATATTTACCCTTGACGCAAAGGATAAATTTGTTATAGTTTTATTAAGGACAAAGGCGTCCTTTCTTGGTAAGAGAAAGGGCGCCTTTTCTATTTTGCAGATTTTAGAATAATTACTTTAAATAATCTTAGGTAAATGGCTAAATATATTTTTGTTACCGGTGGTGTAGTTTCAAGTTTAGGCAAAGGTATCGCTTCAGCTTCTATTGCCAAGTTACTGGAATCCCGCGGCTTAAAAGTCAACATTATAAAGTGTGACCCTTACATTAATGTTGACCCCGGGACAATGAACCCTTTTCAACACGGTGAGGTCTATGTTACCGAAGACGGCGGAGAGATGGACCTAGACCTTGGCCACTATGAACGCTTTACCAATGCTAAACTCACCAAAGATAATAATATTACAACCGGCAAAATTTATTATTCAGTTATTACCAAAGAGAGAAGAGGCGATTATCTTGGAAAAACAGTTCAGATAATACCTCATATTACCGATGAGATAAAGGCTAATATCAAAAAAGTTTCCTTTGGACAGAGAGTCGATGTGATTATCGTTGAGATTGGCGGCACAGTTGGTGATATCGAAGGCTTACCGTTTTTAGAGGCAATAAGGCAATTAAAATTAGAGCTCGGCAAAGATTATGCGATAAACGTCCATGTTACTTTAGTGCCATATATAAAATCAGCCGGGGAGATAAAAACCAAACCAACTCAGCACAGTGTGGGAACTTTGCGCGAAATCGGTATCAGCCCGGATATAATTTTATGCCGGACTGAAAAACATCTTACTAAAGAAGCTAAAGAAAAAATTGCTCTTTTTTGTAATGTCGATAAAGAAGCGGTAATTCCGGCAGTTGACGTTAAAAGTATCTATGAGGTGCCGGGGAGTTTCCAAAAGGAAGGTTTGGATAATCTAATTGTCAGGCTTCTTCACCTAAAGTGTGCCGATAGTGACCTAAGCCGCTGGGAGGAAGAAGTTATAAAGAAGATAAAAAATTCTACCAAAGAAATAACAATAGCGGTAGTTGGGAAATATATCACCCTTCAGGATGCCTATAAATCGATTTATGAAGCTCTGGCTCACGGAGCAATAGCTAATGATGTAAAATTGATAATCAAAAGAGTTGATTCTGAGAATATTGAAGCTAATGGCCCTGAAAAATATTTAAAAGAAATCGGGGGAGTTTTAGTTCCCGGAGGTTTTGGGGACAGAGGCATAAAGGGCAAGATTCAAGCAATTAAATTTGCCCGGGAAAATAAAATTCCTTTTTTGGGAATTTGTCTTGGGATGCAGACTGCAGTAATTGAATTTGCCCGGGGGGCTTGTGGTTTGACTAAAGCTAATTCAACCGAATTTAATTCAAAAGCCAAAGAACCGGTTATAAGTTTATTGGAAGAGCAGAAAAAAGTTGCGGCCAAAGGAGCTACTATGCGCTTGGGAGCTTATGAGTGCCAAGTGAAAAAAGATACCAAAGCCTATAAGGCTTATAAAAAAGAAAAAGTCTTCGAACGTCATCGCCATAGATATGAATTCACCAATAAATACCGGGAATTAATGGAGAAAAAAGGGTTGATATTCTCGGGTTTCTATAAAAAAGCTAACTTAGTGGAGATAATTGAGCTAAAGGGCCATCCGTGGTTTGTTGCGGTTCAGTTTCACCCTGAATTTAAATCCAAACCCGATAAAGCCCACCCTTTGTTTAGAGAATTCATTAAAGCTGCCCACTCACTCACTAACCCTTGACACCATTCACTTGATAGTTAAAATAAATATTACAGAAAGGAGGAATTACAATGGAGAGAGTTTATCTTACACAAGAAGGATATGAGAAGTTAACTGAGGAGTTAGAATATTTAAAAAATACCAAGCGAAAAGAAATTACTAAAGCTTTAGCACACGCCCGTTCTTTAGGTGACCTTAAAGAAAATGCTGAATATCATGCGGCCAAAGATGCGGTTGCTGAAAATGAAGCTAAAATAAAACAATTAGAAGATAAATTAGCCCGGGCCGAAATTATCGATGAGAGTAGAGTTGATACCAGTAAAGCTTATATCGGAGCAAAACTAACTTTGCTTGATTTGGAAACTGACGATGAAATTAAATATACTTTAGTCGGGCCTGAAGAAGCTAATGCCCAAGAAGGGCTGATCTCAATTACTTCTCCGGTAGGTAAATCTTTATTAGGCCATAAGGTCGGTGATATTATTGGGGTGGAAGTTCCGGCCGGAACTTTAGAATATAAGATAGTCGATATCTCCTGGTAGGTTTATCTAACCTCACCTAAAGCAATGAGTAAAAATAAAAAAATTCCGGAATTAGTTGCTCCAGCCGGAAATTGGAGCCAACTTCAAAGTGCAATTGAAGCCGGGTGTGATAGCGTTTATTTTGGCATCAAAGGGCTTAACATGCGCCACCTTGCATCTAATTTCGATATTTTAGAGTTAAAGAAAATAATTGATTTACTCCATAAAAACAATAAACAAGGTTACCTGGCTTTAAATGTAATTATTTATCAACAGGAGTTATCTAAAGTTGAAAAGATCTTAAAACAAGCTAAAAAGTGCGCAGTTGATGGGGTTATTCTTTGGGATATGGCAGCTTTATCGCTGGCTAGGAATTTAGGTTTAAAAATACATCTTTCAACCCAGGCTAGCGTGTCGAATTTTTTAGCTTTGAAACACTACTACAACCAAGGGGTAAAACGGGTAGTTTTAGCCAGAGAAAATACTTTAGATGATACAAAACAAATAGTAAAAAAAATAAATCAGGAAAAACTCAATTGCCAAATTGAGGCCTTTATTCATGGGGCAATGTGTGTGAGTATTTCCGGGAGGTGTTTTCTTTCTCAATATTCATTTTCAAAATCGGCCAACCGGGGCCAATGCCTGCAACCCTGCCGCAGAGAATATTTAATCAGCGACACCCAGGAAGGCAATCAATATTTACTAGGCCAGGATTATCTCCTAAGCCCCAAAGACCTTTGCACAATTGATTTTATTGATGAACTGATTGAGGCCGGAATCGATGCTTTTAAAATTGAGGGACGGATTCGTTCAGCTGAATATGTTAAGGTAGTAACTTCGGCCTATCGCAGGGCAATTGATGCTTATTTAGAAGGAAAATTAAATAAAACTTTAAAAACAAAATTAAAGACCGAATTAAAAAAGGTATATAACCGGGGTTTTTCAGACGGCTTTTATTTCGGCCAGCCTAAAGAGGCAATTAGCCGTCAGCTGGCACATCAATATGAGAAAGTCTACATTGGCGATGTGGTAAAGTTTTTTAAAAAAATTAATGTTGCTCAGGTAAAAGTTATGAATGAACCTTTAAGAACGGGAGATAAGATACTTTGTGCTGGTAAAAATACCCCGGCTTTATTTACCGAAGTCAAACAGATACAGATAAACCATCAATTTGTTGATAATTTAGAAAAGGGAGAAACCGGGGGCTTGAAGGTTCCTTTTATTTTAAAGCGCCACGATAAGATATTTCTCTGGCGTAAAAAAGGGCTAAGCTTGACTGAGAGCGCAAAGCCCTGATTCAAATTTAATACCGCCGATATAACGTGAGCGGCCAATTTTTTTAAGCCATATTAAACGTCCAAAACGATGAACCGGCTTTAGGCCGTCGCTTAAGTGTATCCAGAGTTCGACCCTTTGACCGGTAAATAATTTTTTATTTAAACAAATACCGATACCCGACCTTGATACATTGGTTGATTCAGCTTCGATTTGTTTATCGCTTTTAATGTTTCGGATGCTGACGCTTAATTTCCGTTGGAAACGTTGAGAGTAACGATTTTCACAAATAGTGCCGGTTGAAGTCTTTAGCGAATCTAAACCGCTGTTTTGGGAGTTATCCTTTTCTACTATATAGGTATATATACTCATGGCTCCAAAATAAAAAAAGACTTAGCTCTGTCGCCTCCCACGCAACAAATCTAAGTCTTGTTATTAATATGTAACATATTTTTAAGTATTTTTCAAGCTAGTTTAACAAAATAATTAATTTAGGCTATAAGTTGACAAGGTTTTAATAGTTGCTACAATAAATAAAGTAAGAACCAGCCCTAAAATAAGGAGGTGATTATGGAGGCTAAACAAGAAAAAACACTAGCAATGTTATGTCATCTAGGAGCGTTGGCAGGGTTTATTATTCCTTTTGGAAATATTATCGCACCTTTGGTAATTTGGCTCATCAAAAAAGATGAATCAGCATTAGTCAATGAGAATGGAAAGGAATCACTCAATTTTCAAATCTCAATAACAATTTATGCTATCGCAGCGTTCATATTAACATTTTTAGTAATTGGAGTTATTCTTTTGCCGGCTTTAGGCGTATTTAGCTTAGTAATGATAATCGTGGCTTCAGTTAAAACTAACAAAGGCGAAAAGTTCACTTATCCTTTAAGCATAAAACTTATTAAATAAACTTACTATAAAGGCAAATAAGCAACCAGGTAATATTTGGGGCCTATTTCTTAGAATTAAGAAGTAGGCCTTATTTTTTTTAACAGATACTGCAAACTATTATCCGCAAATTTAAAAAACCATTTCTTTCCCGGTTTCCACCCCCGGGGTGGAAACTTCGCCCTCGGAAACCGGTTTCCACCCCGGGGGTGGAAAGCTGGTAAATCTAGACAGTACTTTTTAATAAAATTATTTGACAAGAAAAATTACTTCTTTATAATAGTATACCTTAGAGGTACACTATGGTTAATTTTACTACTACCTTAACTTATGGATTAAGGCTTTTAGCTAACTTGGCTCAAAATAAAAATCAGTCCAAGCCGCTGAAAAAAATAGCTAAAGAGGAAGGGATTTCTCTTGGGTATTTGAGAAAGATAGTTAGCTCATTAGAGAGAGCCGGAATTTTAAAAAGCCTAAGGGGTCCGGGAGGAGGTTATGTTTTAGCCCGAAAACCCCAAGATATACCTTTATCCGAAGTTATAACCATCCTTAACCGCAGTAAGGTAATCGGCTGCATAAAAGGCTCTTCAGGCTGCAGGCGTTATTCTGATTGTATAGTTAAGGACTTGCTGGAGGAAGTTTACCATAAAATTCAGTCAGTATTTAAAAATAAGACCCTAGCTACAATATTAAGGAGAAAGAAGAGATGATTTATTTAGATCACAATGCTACCACCTCAATGGATAGGCGGGTTTTTGAGGAGATGAAGCCGTATTTTACTCAAAACTATGGTAACCCGTCTTCGGTTTACCGTTTTGCCCAAACTTCTAAAAGGGCGGTTGAGAATGCCAGAGCCTCACTTGCCGAGTTGTTTTCTGTAGACCCGCAGGAGATAATTTTTACCTCCGGCGGAACCGAAGCCGATAATACCGCAATCAAGGGTATCGGTTTATACCATCAAGATAAAGGCAAACATATAATAACTTCAAAAATCGAACACCACGCAGTTTTAGATGCTTGTAAATTT
>CAZGLF010000010.1:0-27196 GCA_964526615.1 uncultured Planctomycetia bacterium | reverse complement strand
AAGTTGGAGGTATATTGATGTTAGCGTGCCCGGAACATCGCGGTAAATTAGCTTTCTTTATGGCAGCAAATAATATCAAATTTAGAAAAACTGTTTTACCGGGTGATCAAATCGTTATGGAAGTTGCTGCCGGTAAGGTGCGCAGCAAGACCGGTTCAGTTCTTGCAAAAGCAACTGTTGGCGGTAAGGTTGTGGCCGAAGCTGAACTGATGTTTGCTTTAGTTGAGTCTTAATCTTACTTACAGCTTTTAGTTTTTATTGTCTTCCTTATTTTTTTTGATATAATACAAAAACATGAGCAATAAAATTCATCCTACAGCGATGGTGAGCCCTTCTGCCAAGCTTGGCAAGGGCGTTGAGATCGGCCCTTATGCAACCATTGGCGAAGATGTTTCTCTTGGCGATTTTTGTATCATCGATTCCTTTGCTCAGGTTTTAGGCTATACCACCGTTGGCCAAGGATGTCATATTTTTCCTTATGCAGTTATTGGAAACATACCCCAAGATTTAAAGTATAAAGGTGAAAGGAGTTATTTGATTATTGGTGACAACAACCGAATCCGGGAATTTGTAACTATTAATCCGGGGACCGATAAGGATAGCAAGACCATAATCGGCAGCAATAATCTTATAATGGCTTATTCTCATATTGCCCATGATTGTATAATCGGAGATTCCAATATTTTAGCTAACGGAGCAACTTTAGCCGGGTATGTTGAGATAGCTAATAAAGTGGTAGTCGGCGGCTTGGTAGCAATACATCAGTTTTGCCGTTTAGGCGAATTTGCGATAGTCGGCGGATGTTCTAAAGTAGTCCAGGATTTACCGCCGTTTTCGATGAGTGATGGGCATCCGGCAGTCATCAGGGGCCTTAATTTAGTTGGTTTAAGACGCGCTGGATTTTCAAATAAGATTATAAATAGTTTAAAAAAAGCTTTTAAGACATTATTTTTCGAAAATCACCCTTATAAAAAAGGTATTGAATTAGTAAAAAAAGAATTTTCTCAATCAGACCAAATAAATTCACTCCTTACTTTTATTTCAGCGTCAAAAAGGGGTGTAAGTAAATAATATGAAACTGGGAATAATCGCCGGCAATCGCTATTTACCGCTGCTTCTTGCTCAGCGAATAAAAGAACAAAATCCCAACCTTGAAGTTATCGCTATATGTTTTAAAGGGGAAACTTCACCCTCGATAGTAAATTTTGTTGATAAGGTATATTGGATTAATGTTGGTGAGTTAGCTGAATTTAAAAAGATTCTAGAGGGCGAGGGGCTAACCCAATGTGTTATGGTTGGGCAAATAAATCCATTGAGGATATTTGATAAACGCGGCTGGGATCAAGAATTAATGGCTTTAGTCCAACAGACTAAGGATTTTAGGGCCCATACAATATTTAGTCAAATAATTAACTATCTTCAAGATAAGGGAGTAAAGTTTCTTGATTCAACAACTTATTTAAAAGATGATTTGGCTGATGAGGGCCTTATGAATCAAGTAGAGTTGAACCAGGATGTAGTAAAAGATATCGATTTTGGCTTAAAAATCGTTTCAGAGTTTGTTGAATTAGATGTTGGCCAGACTATTGTAGTTAAGTCACTAAGTGCGGTTGCTCTTGAATCCTTAGAGGGTACTGATAAAACAGTTAAAAGAGGTTATAAATTAGCCGGGAAAGGCTGTTGTGTTTTGAAATTCAGCAAGGTAAATCAAGACCTTCGTTTTGATGTGCCGGTTGTTGGACTTTCGACACTAAGATTGTTAAAAAGGATAAAAGTTTCGGCCTTGGTTTTAGAGAAAAATAAGGTTATAATATTAAGGAAGAAAAGATTTTTGGAATTAGCAAAAAAATACCGGATTCCAATAATTGGAAGCTCTAAAGTTTAAAGAGGAGGTGTGAGTATGCTTGCAAAAAAATTTGCCGTAGGTTTTGGGATAGCTATACTTTTACCGATGATAGTTTATTATGGAGTTACAACTTTTGCGCCGGCTCCTAAATGGGGAGATTATGCCATTGAGGATTATTACCATCGTTACGATGAAGCCAGCGAGGAAGAGAAAATCCAATTACGTCAACAAAAAAGAGAGTTAGATGATCAACGCGAGCAAGCTGAGAAAATTTTTGCAAAGAAACTTTTTGTAATTGCGGTTCCGGTAGGGATAATAGCGATAATTATCGGAGCTTTGGTTTCTGTATCAGCTATTGGTACCGGGTTGATGTTTGGAGGGATATTTACCCTAACCGAAGGATATATTTCTTATTGGTCGCAATTGCCTGATTCACTTCGTTTTGCGTCGCTTTTGGTAGCATTTGTGGTATTGATATTTATTGGGTACCGAAAGCTTTCAAAATAGGGCCGTTAGCCCTAGCCGAACGGTAAAATAATCTTGCATCGCTAAAAAAATAGATTTTTCTAACCAAAATATTTTTACCAATTGTATACTATGAAATATTTTTTAAGTATTTTACTTTCATTTTTACTTTTATTTCCGGGGTTTGCTTTTTCTCAAGGTTCATTTCGGTCGGATTCAAGTAAGGTTCAAGAATACTTGAATGCTGCTATTGTGTTTGAGCGTTCGGGCCAATACCAAAAAGCCAAAGAGGTTTTAAACGAAGCCTTAGAAAAAATCGACGATGATAAGATTAGGTTTTATCTTGGGAAATTGGAGTTTGTTTCCACCCGTCTAAAAAAATCCCTTAAGCATTTTCAAGAACTAAAAAAAGATGATTGGTTAAAATTTCTTTATTTAGGATTGGTCTATGAACGCATGGGTAAATATAATAAAGCGGTTTCTAATTACCGTAAATCAAGCGAGAAACACGAAAATATAATAGCTTTATTTAGAATCGCTAAAATCTACCGTAGCCAAGGGCAGCCTGAAAAAGGAGTTGATTTTTTTAAAAAGGTAATTAAGGCCGATCCCAGTATACGCCTGGCTTATCTTTATGCCGGTGAACTTTGTTATGATATCGGCGAATATGAGAACGCCTATAACTATCTTGCTAAAGCAATCGCTTTTTATCCGGACCGGGAAGGTACAAGGAAAAAATTGGAATTAGTAAAAGCTCAGCTTGGCCAAGATTATTTTGCAGCCAAGGTCAAAAAACAGGAAGAAGCCAGAGAAAAAGTAAAGCTGCCGCCATATCTGCCGGTAGAAGGTGTTGATTTAATCAAAGTCGGCTTAGCCGTTGATTTAGACCGCTTTGTCTTTAGCTCTTCGGGTGATTTTAACATTAAAACCGCCGAAAAATCTTTTAGCGCTCAAGCCGATAAATTTTATCGAATAACAATAAAGAATGGTAAGTTACTTTTACTGGAAGTTAAAAATGATGCGGTGTTGGAAGAATTTACTGCGCCCATTAGGATAACTTCCCAGCTTGAGGGAGTCCACAAGTATCCTTTTTATGTCCTTAATATGAAGTACGGTAAAGGTGATTTTTGGCAAAAAAGTATTGACCGGGCTTACCGTGGTGATTTAGAAATCATTGTCCGCAACGAAAAAATAACTTTAATAAACGTTATTAATATCGAAGAATATTTGTATGGGGTTCTTTCAGCAGAAATCCAAGCCGATTCACCTGCCGATGCTTTAGCGGCTCAAGCGGTAGCAGCAAGGACTATTGCAATTAGAAATAAAGGACGGCATAAAGCGCAGGGGTTTAATTTTTGTGACGATGTCCACTGTCAAGCGTATAAAGGGCTTTTTGCAGAAACCTCGCCTACCACTAAAGCGGTTGATACAACCAGAGGAGAGATTATAGTTTATGAGTCAAAGCCAATAGAATCATTTTATCATTCAAATTCAGGAGGGTGCTTGGCAGCCGATGTTTTTGGAGAGCCGAAATTTTTAATCGAGAAAGCCGATGCTAAAGAGGCAAAAATTCCGCAAAATCTCTATGAAGAGGAAATGTGGTTTTTAAATGAACCTGAAAGTTTCTCCGGCGATGTTAAGTCGGATAAATTTCGCTGGCAAAGAATTTATGATAGTGAAGACTATGAAAATATTTATGGAGTCAATATCGCTATTTTAATAAACATTTTTACTAAAGAACAAGGAGATTGTTTTCATAATAAAAAGATCGAAGTTGTAAAGCTTAAGGGGAACGAAACAATCGAAGGAGATTTAGCAATAAGGAATTATTTTGATAAGTTAAAAAGCAGCGCATTTAAGTTAGATATCGCCTTCAATAGGGAAGGGGGCGCTTTATTGTTGATTTTCTGGGGGGCAGGCTTTGGCCACGGTTCCGGAATGTCTCAGGATGGCGCTAAAACTATGGCCAAAGAAGGCTATAATTATAAAGAAATATTAAAACACTACTACTATAACGTTGAAATCGAAAAAGCCTATTAGTAAATTAAAGATTTTTCAATTTTTTGAGAGTTAACCAGGCCTTTTAGCTGGTTCCAAATGTTTTCACTTTCCATACAAAGATAGATCGGGGTTTTTTTATCGTATTTTTTTATTGAATCAATTATTTCCTTATATATCTTGACTTTTATAAAATCAGGGTAGCGTAATTTATTATCCTTTCCTAAAAACATTTCTTGATAAAAAATATTACTTTTTGGAAAACGCATTTCCCAGGCTGTCTTTACCTTAGGGTTAGAGCGCAAAGTTCCCAGGCTTATCCAGGCAAAGGGGGGGGTGGCTTTTGAGTATAGCTTGGCAATAGTAGTTTGATATGATTTCTTAAAGTTTTCCGAATAAATAATTGGGTCAAAGTGAAAAGCAATCTGATAGCCGTTTTCCTGAACTTTTAAAGCCGCATTTAAACGTTGGGTTAGAGTTGCAGTCGATAATTCTTCGGTTTTTATTATTGAAGAGGGGTTTAGTGACCAGGAGATTATTATATTGGGAGAACTTTTTATTTTTAGGAGGTTCTCAACATTATTGCTCTTGGTTTTTAGTTCAAATAAGACATTTTTATCCCTGAAATAACTTATTAATTTTTTTGAATACCCGGTTATATGATCAAGAGTTAAAGAGTCGCAAAATTCACCGGTTCCGATTCGAACCGGTTTTTTCAATTTCTTATAAAAGATATCAAATTCTTTAAAAAAATCTTCTAAATTAGCCGGAAGAATTATTCCGCCGATATTACTATATTGTTGTAGATAGCAATAAGAACAGTCAAAAGGGCATCCAAAACCCAGATTAAATACCCAATAGCCACAACAAAGATGGTATTTAGTACAGGGGCAGGGTTTAATAAAGTCAGCGGGTTGTTTTATAATAAATATTACCGGTTGTTTGAGTTGAGGAAAGCTGAATTTATTTTTTTTTAGGTATTGATTTAATTTTGAGATAACTTCTATTTCGACCTTAGGAAAATGTTTTTTAAAATTTCCCAGCAGTTGCGAAGAACGAACCCAGCTTTCAACGACTATTTTTGAGGGGGTGAATTTTTTTGTAGTTTTAATATTATTTTCAAGCGGAGGTTTTAATTTGTTTAAAAAGACCTGTTTATGGTTGAAGCTGCCGTTGGCAATAGTTTGTGGAAAGCGTTCTTTAAGCAGAATATCTTTTATTTTATCAAAGCGCTTTCCAGGGCTGGATTTTTTTACTTTTTTTTGTTTCAAGTGCTGCAATAATTTGTTTTGTGAAAAACCTTTCTTGCGTTTGATTTCCCAAAATAAACGTTGGAGATTAAAAAATTGGTTTTGGTTTAAGTGAAAATCAAAAGTTTTCTCTAGGAGTTGTTTTAATTTTTTTGACATAAGTATCTTTGGGCCAGGTTTAAATATTGGTTTGCTTGGGTTTGTTTACCTCGTTTTATTAAACCTTTAGCGTATATTCTACACTTATTATTAAGTTTATCTAGGGCTATTTTTTTTTGGTTTTGGTTTAGAGAGGCTTGTTTTATTAATTTTTCGATAGCATAAATTCTGAATTTATCCATCCCTGAATATTTTTTTGATTGTTGGTCGGGATGCCCGCCTTCTTTGATAGTTAAATATTGGTCTATTAAATAGACATGATGCTTTGCGCCTATTCTTAACCAGAAATCATAATCTTCACATGCCGGCATATTGGGGTCAAATAACCCTATTTCTTTAAAAATAGTATCTTTAATCACTGCAGTTGAGATACTGATTGAACAAATTTTTAAAACATTTTCAAATACATCACCGGAAGGTTTTTTGTGATAGCTTTTTTGCGGAAGGATTTTTCCGTAGCGATACCAAATTTCTTGAGAGTGAAATACCGGGTATTTGGGATTTTTTTCTATTTCCCTGTGGAAAACTTCTAATTTTGTTTTCACAAAGCGGTCGTCGGAATCCAGAAAAGCTATATATTTTCCGCAGGCTTTACCTAAACCGTAATTGCGGGCAGCAGATACTCCCTGGTGTTTAAAATGAAAATATTTTAGGTTTTTTTGCCGGTTAAAAATTGGTTTCAACCGGGTTGAGGTATCATCGGTTGAGCCATCATCGACTACAATTAGCTCATAGTCGCAGAAAGTTTGATTTAGGACTGAAGCAATTGCGATTTGTAAAAAATCAGCCCGGTTATAGGTTGGAATAATTATTGAAAAATAAGGTTTTTTATTCATAAAGGTACGTTATAAAAAATATTTTATTCACTGTAAATAATTTTTGAATCATAGAATTTATCATAATCCAAAGCAATACAGAATACCTTAAAATCCGGATTCAAGGCTATTATTTTATTTTTTAGTTGCTTGATGAAACGATTATAGTTTTCCACATTATCATAAACTGCCTTTAAGCTTTCACTTTTTTGCTTTCCTAAAACTTCTGTAGTTTTTTTTAATATTTTTTGGAAATTTCCCTGTTTATTATGATAAAGTTCAATGTCTACCTCAGTGATTTCTTTAGGTATTAGTTTAAATATTTCTTCTAAATTCGAAATATAAGGTATAAAGGGGCCAATATGAATTCGTAAATTTATTTTATGGTTTTGAATTTCATCGATAGCAGTTAATCTTTGTTTAAGGCTTGAGGATTTTTCTTCAAAGGCCCTTATGAGTGAATCATTTTGAAAGTTTAAAGTAAAATATATTTTATTGCCGGGATTTTGTTTGATTAGCCAAAGGTAATCGCTTATTAGGTGAGACTTCGTGAGAATGGTATAGCAGACTGAAGTGTTATTTAAGGTTTTTAATATTTTTTCGGTTATCTGGAAGTCTTTTTCTTTATATTGGAAGCATTCGGTAGTTGAACCCAACAATACCCGGGCAGGTTTTATTTTTTTTAGCTCTTTTTTTAATACCTCATTGGAATTGATTTTGACTTTAACTTGGGTAAGTTCTTTACCTTTAAGGTTTTTGTTATCTTGGGTATAACAGTATAGGCATCCAAATTCACAGCCCCGGTAGGGATTTATTGTATAATCGGCTAAAGTTATTTGAGTCCTCGAAAGGACACGCTGAGTCAATATTAATTTATTTTTCATACTACCGACAGGCTTTGATAGGCTAAATTATTAATGTAGCTTTTGGTATATCTTATATTTTCATTTTGAATTGTTCTTAAGAATTTATCTAAGCGGTTTAATACTTCCCGGCTAGGGTATTTTTTTTCGCTGAAATCATCCAAGTAGTCAACGAAGGGGTTTGCCTGGGCGATTTTGGGGATTATCTTTTTATTTTTTACGATGAATTGAAGGGTTTTTTCAAAATCCTCGTTACTTTCTTGCGGATAACCAAAGATTAAACTTATTTCGAAATGAAGCCTGGCTTTAATTAGTATTTTGAAAAAACTTAATGCATCTTTACTTTGAAAACCTTTATTCATAGCTTTAAGTATTTTATCTGAGGCGCTTTCTAAGCCGATAAATAAATTATAACAGCCGGATTGTTTCATTAATCTTGCCAATTTAGGAGGAAAATTGTTAGTGATTCTTATTTGGGCTTCCCACTTAATATTTAATTTTTCTTTTAACATTAGTTTTAATAATTCTTCTAGCCATCTTAAGTCAAAATTTATCAAAGAATCGCAAAATATAAAGTTTGAGTTTTTATGTTTATTTTTCAGTATTTTGATTTGTTCAATTAAATATTTTGGGCTATGGCAGCGAAATTGGCCTATCAATTTTCTTTCCGAGCAAAAGTTGCACCTATAGCGGCAACCGCGTGAGGAAAAAAGAGGCAGGTATTTTGAGTAATGACTCACATCTAAGGAGGTGAAGTTATAAAATGGCAGTTTATCAAGGTCGTTTATTTCAAAAAAGCGATAAATCTTTTGTTTAGGGTTTTTGATTATTTGCTCAAGCGCTGATTCTCCTTCTCCGATGACCCAAAAATTATCTTCATTTAAGGCGTTTTTCCTGTCAAGAAAATAAGTATGCGGGCCGCCGAAAATTATCTTTTTTTCGGGGTAGGTATGTTTTATTTTTTCGGCCAGCGAAAAGGAAAACCAAGAATTCCTTTTAGTTAGCGAAAAACCAACAAAATCGGTATTTCTGATTTTTTTATAGAGTTTTTTTAAAACTTGAGGATGATTTTTTTCGATTTCAGCAAAAAAATTACTTTCAAAAGCCTCATCGAGCTTGAGCCATTGATTTTGATTTTTTTTAGTTAGTTTAAAGATCTCGATATTTAAATCTGAAATTCCGGTTTTGTACCCTTTGGAATCAAGATAATTTTTTAAATAAATAAGCGAGAGCGGGGGTGTTTTTAACCAGGAAGGAGGCGCTTGAATAAGGTGGACTAATTCTTTCATTGTTGTATAATTATAACACAAAAATGGAAAAATCTTTATATATCCACATACCATTTTGCTGCAAGAAGTGTAAATATTGTGATTTTTACTCTGTTACAGCCAGTAGGCCATTGATCAAAGATTATATTGCGGTTTTAAATAGACAATTATCTTCATTAGAACCTGAATTTGCAACGATTTACATCGGAGGGGGTACACCAAGCATATTAGAATTAGAGACCTTAGGCAGCCTGCTTGATTTCTTGGATAGAGTTTCGGAAAAAGCAGAAGAGTTTAGTATTGAGGTTAACCCCGAGAGTGTTGACCGAAAAAAACTAAAATTATTATTAAAGAAAGGAGTTAATCGAATAAGTATTGGAGTTCAGTCGTTCAATGATAAAAAATTAAAAAGACTCGGCCGTCTACATAGTAGCAAGAAGGCTGAAGAATCAGTGAAATTGGCTCAGGATTGTGGTTTTGATAATATTTCGCTTGATTTAATCTTTGGCACCGAACAAGAGAGTTTAAAAGATTGGGAAGGTGAGTTAATTAAAGCCACCGGGTTTAAACCGGCCCATATTTCAGCTTATGCCTTAAGTTATGAGAAGGGAACCCCTTTATATCAAGAACTTGAGAACGGAGAGGACATTCCAGTAGATGATGAAATTGTAGCACTGATGTATAAAAAAACAATGAGTTTTTTGCCAAAAGCCGGTTTTAAACATTATGAGGTATCGAATTTTTCAAAACCTGGTTTCCAATGCCGCCAAAATATGAATTACTGGTATAGCAGGCCTTATGTGGGACTTGGCCCTTCGGCAGTTTCATTCGATGGTATATTAAGAAGGAAAAATATCCCTGAAATTACTCCCTACATGTCGAGGGTAAAAGCCGGTAAAAGTTTGATTGTTGCCGAAGAAAAACTTTCGGGAAAATCCAAAGCCAAGCTTGCGGCTGCAATAAAGATCCGCACCAAGGAAGGAATTGATTTTAAATGGTTTCGGGATAGGTGGGGGTATGATTTTCCCAGACTTGAGGCTGGGGTGCTTGAACCTTTGATTGAAGAAGGTTTAATCGGCTATCGTTATTTGAAGGGTAAAAGAAGAGGTATTTGCCTGACTAAACGCGGTTTTCTTTTTGCCGATAGTGTTTCCAGCGAATTTTTGTAGTCCTTAAGGGGCAAATATCACCGCCTCCGGCTTTTTATTGTAGATTTTTTTAATTCCGATGGTATAATTGACTCTTAATATACGGATATATTATAGAAGTATTCCAGATATGTATGGATAAGAAAAAATTAAAAATAATAATATCACGTTTTAAAAATAAGAACATTTTAGTGGTCGGAGACCTTATTTTGGATCACCATATATTTGGTAGGGTCGATCGGGTTTCACCCGAGGCACCGGTTCCAGTGGTTTGGGCTAACCGTGAGAATTTTGCCTGCGGCGGCGCTGCTAACGTTGGTTTAAATATTCGAGCTCTTGGTGCTAAGGTGAGTCTTTGCGGGGTAATTGGTAAAGATGCTTTTGGAAAAAAACTTTATGACTTAATCAGCGAAAACGATATCGATACCAGTTTGATAGTTAAAGATGTCCAGCGCCCGACAACTCTAAAGACACGGATAATTGCCCACCACCAGCAGGTGGTGAGGGTTGATTGGGAATCATTGGAATTTTTAGCCCAAGAGAGAAATAAAGCGATTTTTAACCGTATTAAAAAAAATATCGATAAATTCGATGCTGTTATAATCGAAGATTATGGTAAAGGGGTGATTAACCCCGAGTTGGTTGAAAAATTAGTCAAATTATGCAATCAAAAGGGGAAGATACTTAATGTTGACCCTAAAGAAGAGCACTTTGATTATTATGAAAATGTAACGGCTCTAACACCTAACTTAAAAGAAGCTCAAGCTGCAGCGGCAACTAAAGTAAGAAGCAAGAACCAGATATCATTCTTGGGTAAAATTATTATGAAAAATTTATCACCCAAAGCCCTCTTGATAACTTTAGGGGAAGAAGGTATGATGTTATTTGTAGGTGAGAAATGCCACCATATCCCCACGGCAGCTTTAGAGGTGTTTGATGTTACCGGTGCCGGTGATACGGTAATTTCAGCTTTCACTTTGGCTCTAAGTTCCAAGGCAACATATCACGAGGCAGCAGTAATCGCTAATTTTGCTGCCGGAATCGTTGTCGGTAAACTTGGTGCTGCTACGACAAACAAGAAAGAACTTTTTCAAATAATCAACGAACAATAGTAGATTAAGGAGTTATAAAGATGGATGTGATAGGAGTAATACCTGCTCGATATGCGTCAAAGAGGCTAGAATATAAATTAATGTGCCGGATTGCCGGCAAGACCTTGTTACAATGGAGTTGGGAAAATGCCTCCGGAGCCCGTAGTTTAGATAAATTAATTATTGCCTGTGATTCGTCCCAGCTTCAACAAGAAGCTTTAGGTTTCGGGGCCGAAGTTGTGATGACTTCCGCTGCTCATCCTTCAGGTACTGACAGGATTGCCGAAGCGGTTAGGGATATCGATGCTAAGATAGTGGTAAATATCCAAGCCGATGAACCCCTGATTCACCCTTCAGCTATTGATAGGTTGGTACAGGAAATGCAGGCTGATGCAAATTTAAATATGGCTACGATCAAAAAGAAAATCGAAGATGAGGCAGAGGTAAACAATCCTAATGTAGTAAAAGTCATTTGCAATAAAGATGATTTCGCAATTTATTTTTCGCGTTTCCCGATTCCTTATTTACGTCAAGCCGGAATACCAAAGGTTTATTTTAAACACATCGGCCTTTATGCTTACAGCAAAGATTTTCTTTTTACTTTTAAAAATTTACCGCGTTCATACCTAGAGGAAGCAGAAAAGTTAGAGCAACTAAGAGCGCTTCAAGCCGGATATAAGGTGAAGGTTTTAGAGACACAATTCGATTCCTTGGGAGTTGATACCGAAGAAGATTTGACTGCGGTTGAACAAATTTTAACTCAAAAAAATAAAGTTTCATGAGTAGAAAAATGATATTAATTGCTGGGCCTTGTGTGATCGAAAGTAAAAGCAGTGCTTTCGAGATTGCCGAAAATTTAAAAAGAATTGCTGAGAGATTTAATTTAGACTTTACTTTTAAAGCCAGTTTCGATAAAGCAAATCGGACATCGGTTGAGTCTTATCGCGGGCCGGGTTTGACTAAGGGGTTAAAAATACTGGAAAATATAAAAAAAGAACTTAAGGTAAAAGTCCTAAGCGATGTTCATACTCCCCAGCAGGTTAATCAGGCCAAAGAGATTTTAGATATTATCCAAATTCCGGCTTTTTTATGCCGTCAGACCGATTTAATAATTGCGGCGGCAAAAAGTAAAAAAACAGTGAATATAAAAAAAGGTCAATTCGTCTCTCCTTATGACGTTAAATATATAATTGATAAGGCAATTTCGACCGGAAATAAAAAAATAATGCTTACTGAAAGAGGGAGTTGCTTCGGTTATAATAACTTAGTCGTTGATTTCCGCTCCTTTTTGATAATGAAAAAATTTGGGTACCCGGTTCTTTTTGACGTTACCCACTCCCTTCAACGGCCTTCAGCTCAAGGAGGGGTTTCCGGTGGTGATAGAGAATTTGCTCCTGATTTAGCTAAGGCTGCGGTTGCTTGCGGGGTTGATGGCTTATTTATTGAAACTCATCTAAACCCTAAAGAAGCAAAGTCAGATAAACATACTTGTTTAAAATTAGCAAATATTGGTTTTTTAATCGAAAAAGTTGTAAAAATAAGAGAGGCAGCAAGTGGATAAACATAAACCTCAAGAAATATTGGATTGGGTTAAAGAAGTACTTGAGACCGAAAAGAAAGGTATTGGTGACTTAAAAAGAAACCTTAACAATAACTTTTTAAAAGTTATTAAAATAATGGCTGATTGTTCAGGGCGCATAATAGTAACCGGTATGGGTAAAGCTGGCATTGTAGGCCAGAAATTTTCTGCAACTCTTTCATCGACTGGTTCTTCGTCATTTTGGCTTCATGCTGCCGAAGCAGTCCACGGTGACCTAGGCAGAGTCCGCGAAGATGATGTAGTAGTAATTTTATCGTACAGCGGCGAAACCGATGAGATTAAAAATTTAATACCTTTTATAAAAAAAATCGGTTCTAAAATTATCGCCATTACCGGAAACCCCAAATCAAATCTAGGGCGTTATTCTGACGGGGTGGTAAATGTAAAAGTTGACCGGGAAGCTTGCTTTTTGGGGCTTGCTCCAACAACCTCTACTACAGCAATGCTTGCGATTTGCGATGCAGTAAGCGTAGTTTTGCAACGGATTAAAGGTTTCCAGGAAAAAGATTTTGCACTATTTCATCCCCGTGGTTCTTTGGGCCGCAAGCTTTTGCTTAAAGTAAAGGATATTATGCGAAAAGGTAAATTTAATCCGGTAGCCAATGAGGATGATTTAGTAAAAAAGGTTATTGTAAAGATTACTTCTTCTCACGCCGGAGCCGCAACCGTAGTTAATAAAGATAAAGTTTTAATCGGTATTTTTACCGACGGGGACTTGCGCCGTAATATTGAAAAACACCCTCAACTTTTGAAAAAGAAGGTAAGCACAGTTATGACTAAAAATCCGGTGGTAGTATGTGATAATGATTTAGCGTCAGAAGCTTTAAAAGTTTTAGAAAAGAAAAAAATCGATGAGGTTCCGGTAGTAGACAGCAAGAAGCGGCCAGTAGGCATGTTGGATATACAGGATTTAATTGCAGCAGGCATAATTTAGAATGGGTAAAAAATTAAAAGCAAGTTTTTATAGAGTTAAATTGTTAATTCTTGATGTTGACGGTGTGTTAACCAGTGGCCACATAATTTATGACGATAAGGGGGGCGAGCTTAAGGCTTTTAATGTTAAAGATGGCCTCGGGGTAGCTCTTTTAAATCGTTTAGGCATAAAAACCTTGATTCTTTCGGCAAGGAACTCACCAATTTTAAAAAAACGAGCCGGAGATATGCGCATAGCAGAGGTAATCGCTGGTAAATTACCTAAAGAGGCTGCCTTGGAAGGCATTGAGAAGAAATATCAGGTCGCAAGAAGCGAAATTTGTTTTATCGGCGATGATTTAATAGACCTTAATTTAGTTAAAATGGTTGGCTTAGGTGTGGCTGTTGCTGATGCTCATTCGGCACTAAAGAAAAACGCTGATTATATTACGAAAAATAAAGGCGGCCAGGGGGCGGTAAGAGAGGTTGTTGATTTAATAATTAAAGCCAAAAAGTTAGATAAAAAGCTAATCAATTTATTGAATGACTTTAAGTGAGTCAAGAGGGTGGCGAAGGGTTTTATATTGACTTTAAAGTGTATTTTGGTATAGTAATATGATTTCTAAAAAGTTAATTTTTTTCAGTCTTCTTTTTCTTTTAGTATCCTTTAATACTCAAAGCTATTCGCAGCAAAGGATTAAGGATTTTTATCTTTCCAATTTCAAAGAAGATGGTTCCCAAGATTGGGAAGTAGAGGGCCGTGAAGCGACAATCTACGATAAATATGTTGATATTGATCAAATGAAGGCCAATTATCACCTTAATGATGATACGGTGGTTATTACATCCGATGAAGCCCGGCTCGATAAAGAAAGTATGGATGTTTATTTGAAAAAGAATGTTGTTGTCAAAAATAAAGAGGGAGCGACTTTATTTACTGAATCACTTAACTGGCAACGGCAAAATAATAAAGTCGATACACAAGATTGGGTAAAGGCAAATAAAGATTCAATGCAGATAAATGCAAAAGGTTTGAGCGCCGATACCGAACTTAAAAATGCTGATTTTAAAGAGGATGTTGAGGTAACTCTTCCAGCCGAAGAAGGCCGAGGGGCGATCACCGTTACTTGTGTAGGGCCACTTGAAATCGAATACAATACCGGCAAAGCAGTGTTTAATAAAGATGTTGTGGTTTCCAATGAACAAGGCAAACTTTTTTCTGATAAAGCGACCATTTATTTTGATAACCAGCAGAATAAGGTGGAAAAAATTGTTTCCCAAGGACATGTTAAGATTGTTCGTGACGGCAATGTTACTTACTCTCAAAAAGCTACTTATTTAGCCGATGAACAAAGAATAGTATTAGAGGGTAAACCACGATTGATTTATTTTCCTGAGGAAGACCAAGATACAGGATTCCTGAACTAATAGATGAGATTATTAGAAGTTAACAATTTAACCAAGTCTTACGGCAATAAGACTGTTGTAAAAGATGTTTCGCTTTCGGTCAAGCGGGGTGAGGTTGTTGGTTTGCTAGGGCCAAATGGCGCCGGTAAGACTACTTCATTTTACATGATTGTCGGGATAATATCTCCCGATGAAGGTAAGATATTATTTGATAATCAGGATATAACCTATATGCCGATACACATTAGAGCTAAATTCGGTATCGGGTATCTTTCTCAAGAGCCGTCAGTATTCAGAAAGCTTACGGTTGAAGAGAATATCATGGCAATTTTAGAAACCTTGCCGTTAACAAAAATCGAAAGGGTTCGCCGTCTGGAAAGTTTGCTGGAAGAGCTAAACATTTCTCATCTTCGTAAAAGCAAAGCGTACACTTTAAGCGGCGGGGAGACCAGGCGCTTGGAAATTACCAGGGCTTTAGTTACTAACCCTTCATTTTTGTTGTTGGATGAACCGTTTTCTGGTATCGACCCAATAGTAGTCGGAGAGGCCAAAGAAATAATTGCCGATTTACGGAATAAAGGCATGGGTATTTTAGTTACTGACCACAATGTTAGGGAAACACTTTCGATTACTGATAGAGCTTATTTAATATCCGAAGGCAGGATTTTAATTTCCGGTACCTCTGATGATTTAGTAAGCCATGATGAAGCGCGAAAAGTTTATTTAGGGCAAGATTTTCGAATGTAATTAAAATAAAAACAATTTTTAACGCATAGTAATAACCAAAAAGTTTAAGGAGTCAAGCAATGAAAGTCGATGTTAAAAAGCTCGATAAGATAAAACGGACAATGAATGTTGAAGTTGGAGGCGATGAATTTAAAAATAAGAAGAATGAAATTTATAAAGAAGCCGCAAAAAAGTTGAAAGTTTCCGGGTTTAGGCCCGGAACCGCACCGATGGATGTAGTTGAAAAGCAATATGGAAGTTTTCTAAAAGAAGAATTTCTGAAACAATCTTTACCGCAATTTTACCAGCAAGCTCTGGCTGCTGAGAAAATTACCCCGGCAAGCATGCCTAAAATATATGATGTAGATTTAAATAATAATTTTTTGAAATTTTCAGCTGAGCTTGAGGCAAAACCGGAAATCGAGGTAAAAGAAAATGTCTATAAAGGAATAAAAATAAAGGATAAAAAAATTCAAGTCGGTGAGCCCGAAATCGAAAAAGTAGTAACTAACCTTAAAGAAGGGGTTAAAAAGACTCTAGAACGTGACATCGAAGAAGATGAGTTAGCCAGGTGGGCAGCTTATCCGGACATAAAGTCTCTTCGAGAAGCTGTGAAGGCGCAGCTTTTTATTGAAAAAGCCAGAGAAAGAAAACAAAAAATAGATACGCAGGTAAGAGAGCACTTATTAAAAAATCTAAAAATTGAGTTACCCAAAGGTGAGGTCGACATGCATTATAATGAGTTGCTTAAACGGGAAACTTACAACTTACGGTCTCAAGGGGTGGCTCAGGAAGATATCGACAAATACCAAAAAGAGCTGGAAGCTAAACTAAAGCCAATAGCTCAAGATGATGTAAAGCTTTTTTATATCTTGGAGGCAATAGCAAAAAAAGAGAATCTAAAAACCGATAATAAAAATTTAGGCGAGATAGCTTTAAGCTATATTTTTAGCCAGGCTAAATATTGAACCGATAAAAGGAGGTAAAAATATGAAAAATCAAATGTACGTCCCGATGGTTATTGAGCAGACCGGACGCGTTGAACGCGCCTACGATATATATTCGCGCCTCCTTAAAGATCGTATAATTTTTGTCGGTACACCAATTGATGATAATATTGCCAATGTTGTTATCGCTCAAATGTTATTTTTACAGATGGAAGATGTGAGCAAAGATATAAACCTTTATATTAATACCCCCGGCGGGGCTATTACCGCAGGTTTGGCTATTTATGATACGATGCAATTTGTCAAATGTGATGTTGCAACTTATTGCGTCGGCCAAGCCGCATCACTGGGAGCACTTTTATTGTGTGCCGGTAGTAAAGGCAAGAGGTTTGCGCTTCCTAATTCAAGAATTATGATTCATCAGCCTTGGGGCGGAGTGCAGGGTACCGCTGAAGATATTTCAATTCAGACTAAAGAAATATTAAGATTACGTGAAAAGGTTAATGAGATAATTTCCTCACATACCGACAGGCCTTTAGATAAGGTCCGAAAGGATACCGATAGAGATTTTTTTATGAGCGCTGACGATGCAAAAAAATACGGGATACTCGATGAAGTAGTAGCTACAAGTAAAATTCCTAAGAAGAAGAAATAATTTAAAACAAGCGAAAGGAGTAGTACTATGGCAAATAAACTTTTAATGACACCGGGACCTTCTCCGGTACCTCAAGCAATTAGAAATGCCTTATCTAAAGAGATAATTCACCATCGAACCGATGAATTTAGAGGTATTCTTTCCCAGGTACATGGAGGTTTAAAAGCGGTTTTTTGTACCCAAAACCCAGTATTAGTTCTTTCTTCTTCCGGAACCGGAGCCATGGAAGCTGCAGTAAGTAATCTTTTTTCAAAAGGCGATAAAGTAGTAGCAATTTGCGGTGGAAAATTTGGCCAACGCTGGGAAGAGATTTCCAAAAGCTATGGCTTAGAGGTATTTCCGATAAATGTTGAATGGGGCCAGGAGCCTTCTACTGAAGAAATCAAAAAAATACTCGATGAAAATAATGGGATAAAAGGTGTTTTGACTACTCTTTGTGAAACTTCAACCGCTACGGTTTATGATATCAAAGCTATTGCAAAATTAACTAACCAAAAAGATATCCTTTTGGTGGTAGATGCTATTAGCGGCCTGGGGCAAGATGAGCTATTAACCGATGAATGGGGGGTTGATGTTGTAGTAAGCGGTTCGCAAAAGGGGTTAATGTTGCCACCGGGACTAGCTTTCATAAGTTTAAATCAACGGGCTCAAAAAGCTATTGGGTCTTCAGATTTACCTAAGTACTACTTTAATCTTAAAAAAGCATTGAAAAGCTATCTTAAAAACGATACCCCTTACACTTCGGCAGTATCTTTAATAGTAGGGTTAAATACTGCTTTGGATATGATCAACCAAGAAGGGATCCGCAAACGCTGGGAAAAATTCGAAAAAATGGCTAAAGCAACCCATGGTGCTGCTAGGGCTTTAGGGTTAGAACTATTTTCAAAGGCTCCTTCAGCCTCAGCTACGGCAATAAGATCACCGGAGAATGTCAAATCCAGTGAATTAGTGAAAAAATTAAGGACAGAGTATGGTGTTAGTATTGCTGGCGGCCAAGCTCAAGCGAAAGATAAAATTTTTAGAATTGCTCATATGGGAGCGATTAGTGAAAAAGACTTGATTACTTGTTTTTCTTCTTTAGAAAAAGCCTTGAGAGACTTAGGCTATGAATTTGAGGCTGGTACCTCAGTCAAACACCTTGAGGAGGTTTTGCTATGAAAAGAATAATAGTATCTGACAAATTATCTCAAGAGGGAGTTAAAATTTTAGAGGAAGCCGGATTCAATGTAGATTGTGAGTTTGGTATATCAGCTGAGGAATTAAAAAAGATTATCGGTGATTATGAAGCAATTGTTATTCGCAGCGGCACTAAATTAACCAGCGATATTATCGAAAAAGCCGATAAATTAAAGGTGATCGGACGTGCCGGAGTAGGGGTGGATAATGTTGATATTGAAGCAGCAACCAAAAAAGGTATTATCGTTATGAATGCTCCCGGAGGCAATACTATTTCAACTTGTGAACAAACCTTTGCATTAATGTTGGCTGTGGCCCGAAATACGGCTTTTGCCTATACTTCTTTAAAACAAAATAAGTGGGAGCGTTCAAAATTTAAAGGCACTGAACTTTATTCAAAGACTTTAGGTGTAATTGGCTTGGGTAGAATTGGTAAAGAGGTTGTAAAACGAGCCTTATCTTTTGATATGGAAGTTTTGGTTTACGATCCGTTTGTTTCGCAAGAGGCAATCCAAAGAATAGGGGCAAAATTAGTTTCTTTAAAAGAGATATTAAAGGGAGCCGATTTCATTACTGTTCATACGCCATTAACCGAAGAAACCAAAGGTTTAATATCTGATAAAGAGTTCGGGTTGATGAAACCAACAGCTTTTGTTATTAATTGTGCACGTGGGGGGATAATTGACGAAGAAGCATTATATAAGGTGCTGAAGGATAAAAAAATATCGGGTGCTGCTCTAGATGTTTTCACTAAAGAGCCGCCGGAGAACACAAAACTTTTCGAGCTTGATAATTTGTTAGTTACTCCGCATCTGGGAGCATCTACTCAAGAGGCCCAAGTAAATGTTGCGATTGAGATTGCTCACTGTATTAAAGATGCGCTTTTAGGCAAAGCTATAAGAAATGCTATAAACTATGTTCAGCTTGACCCGGAAACCTATAAAATTATCGAGCCTTACTTTAATTTAGCGGAAAAAATGGGTAAATTTATATCCCAGCTAGCAGAAGGCGGAGCCAAGGAAATGCAAATATCTTATCTTGGCGAAATATCCTCTTATAAGGTCGATGTTTTGGGTGCAGCTTTCATAAAGGGTTTTCTTTCAACCCAGCTGGAAGAAAATATAAACTACATTAATGCTTTAGATATAGCCAGAGCTCGCGGAGTCAAAATTGAACAGATAAAAGTTAGTGAAGAGGAAGAATTTGTTAATTCGATAAAAGTTAAGGTAAGCACCGATAAAGAACAAAGAGTTCTTCAAGGGACACTATTTGGTAATAGAGAAGCCAGGTTTGTTAAGCTTGATGAGGTCTATATGGAGATAGCACCTTCAGAGCATATGCTTGTTATAAATAATCAAGACAAACCGGGAGTTATTGGTTTTCTGGGAACAACTTTAGGATCAAATAAAATCAATATTGCTGGTATGAGCTTGGGCAGGCAGGCTTCGGGTTCAGCAGCCTTAACTATCCTTAATTTGGATAGCCCTTTAGGTGCTGGGGTTGCTAAGGAAATTAAAGCCAATCCCAATATTATTTCATTAAAATTTTTAAAACTTTAAAGTTATGAAAAAAAATATTTTTCTCACGATAACTTTGGTTCTTGCTCTGTTTGGGTTGATTTTTGCACCGAGTGCAGTTTTTGCTAAGGAAGTTATTATTGTTTATACCGGCAATACTTATGCGGCCCTTTATCCGTGCGGAGTTTGTCCGGCTTCTGTCGGCGGAGGCCTTAGCCGCCGGGTGACAGCTATCAAAAAATTAAGAGCCAAAAATCCCGATTTAATCTTAATCGATAGTGGAAATTTTACCGCTGGCGGGGTATTCGACCAGGAAAAGGTAAGCAAAGAGTTTAACCGTTTAAGAAGCCAGATAAACTATAGAGTCATGGATTTAATTGGCTATGATTTTGTTGGCCTTGGCGAAGACGAATTTAATTTTGGCCAAGACTTTTTAGAGAATAAGATAAATGAATTCACTTTTAAAGTTATAAGTTCAAATATTAATTTTAAGGGAGTTTTACCATATGTTCTTAAAACAGTAAATGGTGTCAAGGTAGGTATTATTGGCTTAAGTTCTCAAGAAATAGCGCAAAAAAGTAAGGTTGCAGTAAAAAATTTTGAAGTTAGTTTATCGGAGTTACTTCCTCAGTTAGAAGAAGAATCTGATATTGTTGTCTTACTCTCCAGTGCCGGAAGTAAGAAAAATCAAGAGATTGCACAAAAATTTCCTCAAATTAATATTATAATTGCATCCGGTGACCTCGATAGCTCTTCTTATTATGAGGTTGTCGGAAAAACAAAGATTTTCCGGCCAAGTTTTAGCGGAAAGAGCCTAGGAGTTATTAACCTTGAATATAAGGGCAATCAAATAATAGATTGGAAGTTTGCTCAGGAAAAGTTATCTTTAGATGTTAAAGAAGACCCCCAAGTTAATAAAATACTTCCAGTTTGTTTCAGCGACCAAAATTGTCCTGAAAAAAAGGGATTGATTGCAAAATGTCAAAAACCCGGTGACATTCTTTCAAATTGCGCCTATTATGCAGTCGAAAAGATAGATAGTTATGTGATTACCGATAAAGATTGTTCATTTTGCTCTATCGAGGCGCCCAAAACCCTGCTTGAAGAGTATTTTTTAGGTTTAAACTATATCGAACTTCATTATAAAAGCAAAAAAGCTAAAGATTTGATTGATGAGTATGAAGTTTCAACATTGCCATACTTTATTTTTGAAAAAACCATCAAAAACGAAAAAGCTTACTCAAATTTTGCCGGCGCTTTGGAGGAAAAAAAAGATCACGTTGTAGCTAAAAAGAATCTTTCGGGAGTTTTTCTTTTTCTCGAGCGCAAAAAAACCCCAAACCATATTGACTTGTTCATAGATTTTAATGAAAATAACACCTTAAGTGTGTTTAATTCTTTGGCTGGTATTGCCAAAAAAAATGATATAACTATTAACTTCTACTATATTGCAAAAAAACAGGAAGGAGCCGCTTATCCCCAAGAAGAAGTTAATGTTGCCTTAGCAGTTCAAAGGGTATATCCCGATAGGCTCATTGAATATATCCGCAGGCGGATTGAAGAGATTACCCGTAGTTCTTGGATAAGAACTTTGGATGCTTTGGGTATGGAGTATGAAAAAATAAAAGATTTTATGGATTCTGATGAAATAAATAAAGCAATAGCAGATAATAATAAACTTATAAGGCAGATAAGCGTTAGTGACGGTAATGTGATTTTAATAAATAACCGAAGGATTTTTAAGGTTTTTAATATTAATGAAGGGGAAATATTGAAGTTTTTCGATTAGAACATTAAGCATGAAAACTGAGCAAAAATTAAATGTTAAAATCTTGGGTGCTGTGAAAAAATATTTAAATATTAAGGAGAAGAATGAATAGCGTATTAATTGGTTTGCAATGGGGAGATGAAGGTAAAGGTAAAGTTATTGATTATCTATGCCGTGACAGTGACGTTATCGTGCGCTTTCAAGGCGGAAATAATGCCGGGCATACGGTGGTTATTGATGGTGACAAATTTGTATTTCATCTTATCCCTTCAGGTATTTTACGTTCAGGAAAAATTTGCGCTATCGGTAATGGTGTAGTTGTTGATCCTAAGGTATTGATTGAAGAGATAGATTCATTGAAAGAAAAAGGGGTGGAAATTTCTCCAAAAAATCTTAAGATTTCACCTTATTGCCATATAATTATGCCTTATCATCGCATAATGGATAGTTTGCGTGAAAAAGACCGGATTCAAAAAATCGGAACCACCAAAAGAGGTATCGGGCCCTGTTATGCCGATAGGGTTTCAAGATGCGGCATAAGGGTTGGGGATTTTGTTAACGAAGAGGTGTTTTCAATTAAGCTAAAGGATAATTTAATCGAGAAAAACTCTATTTTTAAAAAAGTATATGACTTTGAAGGTTTTGATTTTGATTCGGTATATCAGCAATATAGTGAATATGCTAAGCTATTGAGGCCCTACGTTTGTGATTTGTTAGAATATTTCAAAGACCAAAAAGGATTGAATTTTCTTTTTGAAGGAGCGCAAGGAACTTTTTTAGATGTTGATTATGGTACTTATCCTTTTGTTACGTCTTCATCGGTAATTTCAGCTAATGCTATTTTGGGTTCCGGTCTTTTTTCTGTTAAGGCTGATAAAGTTATTGGAGTTGCAAAAGCCTATACCACTCGGGTTGGAGAAGGCCCTTTTCCGACCGAATTAGATAATGACTCTGGAGAATATTTCCGTAATAAAGGTGGAGAGTTCGGGGCCACCACTGGCCGGCCCCGAAGATGCGGTTGGTTAGATTTAGTTCTCCTAAAAAGAGCTATTTTAACAAATCAAGTTACCGATTTGGTAATAACCAAGCTTGATGTATTAGATGAGTTAGATAAGGTAAAGGTTTGTACTAAATACCGGATGGAGGGAAAAAATCTTGAAAATTTCCCTTATCAATTAAAAGATGTTGAGCCGGTGTATGAAGAATTTGATGGCTGGAAAGATAACATAAGCCAAGTAAGAAAATTTTCCGATTTGCCCAAAGAAGCAAGGGATTATATAGATTTTATTGAGAACTTTTTAGAAGTTAAAGTTAAATTAATATCAGTAGGCGAAAAGCGAGACGCTATTCTATCTAAATGAGAAAGGAGTAATGTTATGAATCCGATTTTATTTGTTTTTGCATGTTCGTTGCTAGCTCTGGGTTTTTGTGGCTACCTTATCCGCTGGATATTTAAACAACCCCAGGGTAGCGAAAAAATGAAAACAATATCCCGCTATATTTATGAAGGAGCAAAAAGTTATTTGAAACAACAATATAAAGTGGTAGGGATATTTTTTCTTGTTGTATTTGTTGTCCTTACTTTTATGGCTATCCGTGGATATTTAGTATTTTTTGTCCCAATTGCCTTTGTGACCGGAGGGTTATTTAGTGGTTTTTGCGGATGGTTAGGGATGTTTGTTGCAACTAACTCTAATGCCCGCACCACTCATGCTGCATCTTTGAGTTTAAATAAAGGTTTACGCGTGGCGTTTAGTGCTGGTACTGTTATGGGGTTGGTGGTAGTAGGTTTGGGCTTGCTTGAGATGGCTACTTGGTTTTTGATTTTAAAGTGGTACTACTCAATTCATCCTTTACCGGAAGGAAGCAATCTTTTAAGTGCAATAACTTCAACCATGCTTTGCTTTGGTATGGGAGCATCAAGCTATGCTTTATTTGCCCGTTTAGGCGGAGGTATTTACACTAAAGCAGCTGATGTTGGAGCTGACTTAGTTGGGAAGGTTGAAGCCGGGATTCCCGAAGATGACCCAAGAAATCCTGCTGTTATTGCTGACCAGGTTGGCGATAATGTCGGTGATGTAGCCGGAATGGGAGCTGATCTTTATGAATCTTATGTTGATTCAATAGTTGCCACCATGGCGTTAGCTGCCGGCGCCGGATTAGGGGTAACCGGGGTTATTACCCCGATGCTTATGGCTGCTTGTGGTGTAGTGGCTTCGTTAGTAGGGTATTTTTTCGTAAAAACAAAAGAAAAGGCTACCCAGAAGGAATTGTTAAAGTCATTGCGAAAAGGAATTTTAACTGCAGCAGGTTTAGTAGTATTATTTTCTTTTTTAATTGTTAAGTATTTTTTAGGCCCTGAATATATGGGAGTTTTCTGGTCGGTAGTGATTGGTTTGGCAGCCGGTATATTAATTGGGCAATTTACAGAATTTTTTACATCCGCAGGGTATAAGCCTACCCGGAATCTATCCAAAGCCGCCAAAACCGGGCCGGCAACTATAATTATTGAAGGTATTGCTTTAGGTATGCTTTCACCAGTTGGTGCGGTAATCACAATCGGTGGTGCTATTTTAGCAAGTTTTGGCGTTAATGGAGGTTTTGATCCGGGTGGATTTGCAAAAGGCCTTTATGGGGTAGGTATCTCTGCTGTTGGTATGCTTTCAACTTTGGGGATAACTCTGGCAACCGATGCTTATGGACCGGTGGCGGACAATGCCGGCGGAATCGCCGAAATGGCTGAATTAGGCCCGCAGGTTCGCCAAAGAACCGATCAGCTTGATTCCTTAGGTAATACAACTGCGGCAACCGGAAAAGGATTTGCCATTGGTTCGGCAGCTTTAACTGCTTTAGCATTGATAGTAGCTTATAATGAGCATGTTATGTTGGAGGCCAAACGTTTAGGTATCGATCTAGTGGTAAATTCAAGCTTGTTGGAAGAGCCCACTGTATTGATTGGGGTGTTCATTGGCGCTATGATGCCTTTTGTATTTTGTTCAATGAGTTTAAGTGCAGTAGGCCGGGCAGCCGGATCAATCATTGAAGAGGTTAGAAGGCAGTTTAGAGAGATTAAAGGGCTATTGGAAGGTAAGGCAGTTGCTGACTACACAACTTGTGTACAATTAACTACTAAAGCTGCTCAAAAAGAAATGTTTTTACCTTCACTTTTAGCAATTATCACTCCAATTGCAATTGGTTTATTGTTGGGGGTAAGCGGTACCTTAGGCCTTTTAGTTGGAGCTTTAGCGTCGGGATTTGTATTGGCAGTATTTATGGCTAATTCCGGTGGTGCTTGGGATAATGCAAAAAAGTATATTGAGGAGGGTAACTTAGGCGGTAAAGGTTCTCCTTCGCATAAAGCAGCAGTATGCGGAGATACTGTTGGAGACCCTTTTAAAGATACAGCCGGGCCTTCTTTGAATATTTTACTTAAGCTTATGTCAATGGTTTCAATCGTTTTTAGCGGTTTGATTATTACTTTTAGTTTATTTAAATAAACTAAAATAGAAGAGTAGTTACGCCCCATCACCAAAAATGATGGGGCTTACTATTTGATTGGAATTTAACCTTGCCTATGTTTAAGATTTGATATAATATCTACCTATGGCCTCAAAAAAAAGTAAAACGACATTAAAAGCTTACCTAGAAGAAAAAGACCAGCAATGGGAGTCTTTATGTATTCGTTGCGGAGGTTGCTGCGGAGCCTATGACGATCCTTGCACCCATCTCAAAAAGGATAAAGACGATAAGTATTATTGCGATATCTATGAAAATCGTTTCGGCCCGCAGGTAACGGTTAGCGGAGAAAGATTTAACTGTGTCTGGGTTAGAGAAATATTACATACCCATTGGAAGAACGACCATCTTTGTGTTTATAAGAAGATAAAAAAACGAGGCTGGGTAAAAAAATAATTATTTTAGCTAATTGTATTTTAAGGAGGTATTTAAGAAATGATCGTGCCAGCGCTTTTAACCGATAAGAAAGAAAAATTACTTGATATGTTAAAATTATGCTCAGAATTCACCGATTATGCACAAATCGATATTATGGACGGGGAGTTTGTTCCCTCTAAAAGCCTTGGCCTTGAAGATTTAAAATCAATCAGGTCTGATATTGGATTTGAAGCGCATTTGATGGTGAAAGACCCCTGTGCCTGGATAGAAGTTTTTGAAGAAATCGGAGCAAAAAAAATTATCTATCATGTTGAAATCGATAAAGACCACCTTCAAATAATAAGAACGATAAAGGCTAAAGGAATGGGAGCCGGTATTGCCTTAAACCCTGAGACTAAAATCCAGGACTTTGAAAACCTTTTGAATGAGATCGATGTAGTTTTATTTATGTCAGTTAACCCGGGGTTTTACGGGGCAAAGTTTATTCCGGAAGTTTTAAACAAGATAGGAGATTTCCATAAAAAATTTCCTCATATTTCAATTGGAATCGATGGGGGTATAAAGTTCGATAATGCTAAATTGGCTAAAGCCGCCGGCGCCCAATACATTTGTGTTGGAAGCGCGATTTTAAAAGCCCAAGATCCCAAAACCGCCTATCAGAAATTAACTAAATTAACTAATGAATAAGATAGTAAAAATAATTTTATTAATCGCTTTAGTAGCAGTACCGTTAATATTTTATAAGTCCTTAAGTAAAAAAAATATTACAGTTAATGGCGGCAGTAATATAAATCAGAATGAAACTTTACCTTCGATAGCTTTAATTTTTGATGATTTAGGCCACAGTTTAAGTGATTTGCAGCGAATTTATTCTTTGGATATCCCAGTTACGATTTCAGTTATCCCCGGTTTAAAGTTTTCAAAAAATATTGCCCATATCGGGTCCCGGTGTGGTTTTTCGGTTTTTATTCACTTACCGCTTGAAGCTGAAAAGACAAAGAAATCACGGCTTTTTAGCCGGATGATAACTACCGATTTAAATAAACGGGAAATTCGCTCAATTTTGCGTCATAACCTTAATTCTATCCGGATTGCTATCGGAGTCAATAATCATATGGGCTCAAAGGCAACCAAAGACCCCAGAGTAATGAAGATAATCTTAAAAGAGTTGAAGCGGCGTAACTTAGTGTTTGTCGACAGCAGGACTTCGCCCGATTCCCTAGCCTATGATTTGGCAAGAAAGATCGGGTTGACTTGCGGATACAATCAGGGTTTTCTTGATTCGGTGGATACCCTTACTCAAATGGAAAAACGTATGGATGATCTAATCTTGAAAGCTAAGGAAAAGGGAAAAATTATCATAATCGCGCACCCGAAAAATAAGACTTTAAGGTTTCTTGAAAAAAACTTGCCAAAAATAAAAGAAAAAATAAATTTTATTACTATAAAAGATTATTTCCGGCATTAAATCAAAGATAATTATGATTTTATAATGAAAAAAGTATTACTACATATTTGTTGTGGTGTTTGTGCCCTTCATTCCATAGATAAATTAAAGTCCCAAGGATTCTCAGTAAAAGGATTTTTTTATAATCCAAATCTTGATTCTTTAGATGAATATAATCGAAGAAAAGCCGTAGCAGTAGAAGTTGCAAAAATAAAAGAAATAGATCTTTTGCCCGATAATTACG
>CAZGLF010000009.1:0-28546 GCA_964526615.1 uncultured Planctomycetia bacterium | reverse complement strand
GCCGCGGGTAGTATAGAGATAATCTCCGCTTCCGGAATAAATAAGATGAGTATCCCACTCATCCCAACGCCAGCCTAAACCGGCATCATAAGGCGAGGTAACCTGAGTCCAAGCACCGGTACTTAAGGTATATTTATATAGTTGGTTGTAACCGCCGGCATATAAAATATCAGGATCTGAGCTTTCAGAAAATACCCCATAGTAAGGGCCGGCATAATAATTAGGAAAACTGCCCGGGCTATCCCACTCATCACTACTTATTGAATAACGGTACAAATACTCCGAATAACCGTCACAAACATAGATATAATCACCGGAACCGGGGTAAAAGATATCTCCGTCACCTTCGCTTCGGTAATCTAGCATCGGAGCCTCAGCCAAAGCAGTCCAGGTATCGGTTGATACCGAATACTTATAGAAATCCCGGTAATTTTGACCGGCAAAATAATAAATATCGTCTCCGGTACCTGGATAATATACTGCCGCACCGTCTCTGGTCCAAGTAGAGGAGGCGTTACGGTTGCTGGTAGTTGCCCAGCTGTTTGCTGCGATATCATAAATCCTTAAATTATCATCGGCATAGCCGCTCCAAAATACCCTTCCCGCCGAAGGCACATAAGCCAAAGTATTACCTCTTTCATGGGCGTTTCGAGTATAATCGGGGGTTTCGGTTAACTCTGTCCAGGTATCGGTTGAAATCTGATACTTCATAAAATAGGTACCCTGCTCTTCACCATCGGTTGAAGTATCTTGAGGGTCTCTTCCGCCGGTAGCAAAAATCCAATCACCGCTGGAATCAATATTAGAACCGGTATTTATTCTCTGGGGGGCATCAGATAAAGAAGACGACCAGGTATCATTAACATAATCATAACGCCAAAGAGATTTGCTATTTTTTCCTTCAACAAGATAAATATAATTACCGCTTCCCGGATATGCGGCTTTGGTTCCCGGGCCGATTACAAAAGGCAATTTAATAATACCGGTCCATTTTTTCTGGATGAAATCATACTTCCAAATATAAGATGAGTAATATCCATAAAACATAAATACTTCATCTCCGCCGGTATAAACCATACTCCCGTAATAAGTATCATATTTATCTTCGATTCGCGATGACCATTGGCCGGTTGCAATATTGTAGGTATAAAGAGTATTATCATAATAAGAGTTAGCATAAATTGCATTGTCAACAATAGCTGCGGCATAATAATAATCCATACGAAACGGCGGAGACTTAAACGACTCCCAGGTTTCAGTATCTAGGTCATAACGGGCAAAGTAACCGGACCCGGAATGCGAAGAAAAGGCATAAATACTATTATCGTTTTCTGAATAAAGTAAGGTTCCTTTGTCACTAAAAAGAATCGGGGCAACCCCGACATAACTCCAGCTATCTTCACTAATTGAATAACGGTAGAAATAATTTCGGTTATCCCCTGATACTGCATAGATATAATCACCACTGTCAGGGTAACAAAGCGCGGCACCGTAATAAGCCGGGTCACTGGTTGGAATTGAGGAAAGGGTTGTCCAGCTGTTTCCTACCGGGTCATAACGGTAAAAACTATTGGAATCATATCCTCTTAAAGCATAGACGTAGCTTCCGGCTGCCTCTAGGGAGCCGCCGTAATAAACCCCTCCTGAAATCGAAGCCTTAGTTGACCACTGCCCGGTTGAGGTATTATATTGGTAAAAATCCGATCCGTAATCTCCGCCGAAAGCATAAATATAACCATCATCAGAATAAGTTAAATCATTACCGCGATATAAACCAGAGGGAACATTACTTAAGTTATACCAAGTATTATTGCTGATTGAATACCTTCTCCACTCATTAGAATTATAACCCCGGGTTGCATAGATATAATCCGAACCATCGGATACAAACCTTGAACCGTGATAAAAGGGATCACTGGTCACAGGTGCCTGCAGAATACTTGAATCCCACTCTCCGGTATCGGGATTAAATTCAAAAGTCCGGTTTGGATTAATTATTGAAAGAAACTTCAAATTAGTACCGCTTCCCGGATAATAGAAAATTCCTTTTTCGGGATTTATCGGCATCTTACCAAGATAACTCCAACTGCCGCTGTTATAGTCATAACGGCTCAATGTTCTATCATTGCTCCCGACATCATAAGCATAAAGATAGTTTCCGGTTCCCGGATCGCAGAGATAAGCAAGATTATAAGAAGCATCGACTCGGGTCCAGCTATCCCAGGTAATCGAATAACGGGTAGCATAACGGTAGCTTTCATAATAATTAAGGTATATATAATCTCCGGTTCCCGGATAAACCAAACTTGCTCCATGCCGCACATCATAGCTGTTAACATCTTCCATCTCATCCCAAGTATCGGTTGCAATGGTATAACGCAAGAATTTTTTGGTTATCCCGCCAACTACACAATAAATATGAGTTGTTGATTTAGTAGTAATACTTCCGCCCGGGCCAACATTGTAAGTCAAATCACTTAAAGTTTCCCAACTATCACCGCTTATCGAATAACGATAGAATTTCTTAGTTCCAGCTCCCCTTAAAGCATAGATATAATCGCCGCTTCCCGGATAAGCTAAATCAGCACCGAAGCCAATATCTCCCGGTGTATCAGTTAAAAATTCCCAAGTTTCATCAGCTATTGAAAACTTTCCAAAAGTACTTTTATCCCATAAAGCATAAATATAGCTACCGGCTTTAATAAAAGCGCTATACTCTCCCATCTCAGGCACCTCAGGCAAAGTTGTCCATTGGCCTAAGCCATCAACAAAAGAATCATCTAAATCACTCTGTAAAACTAAAGATGCCCCTTCTCCAGTACCACTAACATCGATTTCGCTGCGGGTTCCGCCAAAATCGCTATCTGAAGTATCGGTCTTGGTCTTATCTTCATAATTTAAGGTAAGTTTACCGGCTAAGGCAGTATTAAGGTTGGTATCTTTTACTACAAATTTATTCCAGCCGCTTTGATTCGTGGGATGAGTTGCGTTATCTGAACTCTCTCCTGCCGACCAATCGGTCTGAATAAAACTCTCATTAGCAGCTTGAAGCATTGCTTTATAAGCAAAAATCGATAAAGCCAAAATCACGGTAAAGACGGCAAGGATTATTTTACATTTTTTACTCACAAATCACCTGCTTTTTTCCTTAATCTATCTACTTTATCTTTCTCAATCTCTAAACGTCTAAGCATCGCTTCATAAGATACTTGATCAGCCCGGTATTTTTCATCTAAGTCTTCTCTGATCTCTTCTCTTTCCTGAGCTAATTTGTTTTCAAGTTCAGCCTCTTTTAAAAACAGATAACTTTGCACATCCTTTTTAAGGTAGGCATTGCTGATAAAAAGATATAAATTAATTAAAAGCAATACGGCAACCAGAGACAGCCCCACCTTAACAACCGGTGTTAAGGATAAACTTAGGACTGAATCAGAGGGAGCACCTGATGGCTCATTTTCTCTGGCTGCTTTATTTCTTTTGGCTTTTACTTTATCGATAAATTCATCACTGCCAATCACATTGTGGCTTTCTATTATTTGAGCAAATTCCTCCATTTGTAATTTATCATTCATGAATTCTTTAGCTTCTTCTCCAGCTTCCTCCCTATCTTGAGAAAAATATTTGAGAAAATCTTCTCTCTCCCGGGATAAGACATCCTTTTTATCACCGGATTTTAAAAATAGTTTTAAGCTGCCCCAGGAGAAATTTTGCGGCTCATCAACAATCCTATCGGTAACCGGCCGGTAATAGAGGTAACGGATTATCTCACTAAGATAAAGATTTTTTTCAACTATCTTAGCTTTAAACCTGCCCCGGAAAAGATGCCCTTTTCGCTGATAACGGCCATTGTAATACTTAGTATAATTAGAATTTAGGGAGTGCATTATTTGGGAAATATTATAAGAAGAGGAAGGTTCAATTAATAGATATATAATATGAGGTTCTAAATTAAATCCATAGACCTTAAACTCATATTCTCTCTTATATTTCCAGATTAATGATAGATAAGCCAGGCGATCTTCGTCGTCTTTAAAGAGGTTGGTATCGCTATCGGTTGAACAAATGATATAATAGAGCGCCTCTTTTACATATACTCTTGGTAATCTTCCCATTTTGTGCTGCTTCCTCCCCTAAAGTGCCGGGCACTTTGGCAAATTTCAAAAAAAATCCCAGAGGTAATCTCTGGGTTTGCTGATTAAGGACTTTCGGTAACCTGCCAACCTAGTTTTAGGCGCACGGCTTTGCGCTTTCAAGTTTACCTTGATTTTGCCTTTTCGAATCCTTGAAAAATGTTGTATTTTTCTTATCAAATTAACGAGCCAAACTCAATTTGTGCCTGGCACTTCTCTCAATACATTTTAAGCTTACCATATTTATTTTAGCATTTCAAGGATTACAAAGAAATATTTTTTTTAAAAATTTTATTAAAGTAAGAACGTTTTTATTTTTTTATCAAAATTACCTTATTCTTCCTCTTTTTCTTTAATTTTCTCTTCCAATTCCCTTATTTTCTCCTTTTGCAGCTCGACTCGGCGTTTCATGGCTTTAAAAGAAATGATATCAGCCCGGTATTTTTCATCTAAATCCTGCTTGATTTTATCTTTTTCTTGAGAAATATAACTCCTCAAACTACTATCTTCCAAACGCTTCATCCTGGCTATTTTTTCCTTTAAAGAGTGATTAATTATCAAAAACCAAACCGAAATTACCGACAATATAAGACAGATTGCCCCAAGGCTAATCAAAAAGTATTTTTTCCTCACTCCCTACCCCTTTATTTAGTCTTTTTATCCAACTTTGCACCTCCTGGGCATCTTCGGCTTGAGGTTTTAATTCTAGGTACCGTTGATAATTCTTTAAAGCGGCTTCCTCTTCATATAATATATTTTCATATAAAATTCCTAAATTATAATAGGCCTCAGCAATATCAGGGTTAAATTCCAAAGCCTTCTCATAAGCCTGGATTGCTTCATTATAAAGCTTTGCCTGAGCATAAGAAACCCCCAAATTATAATGGTAAAGCGCCCGCTCTCCTTTAAGGGTCTCTTCTAATTCCTGAATTTTCTCTTTTAAACTATTTACTGTTTTTTGGGTCTTACTCCTGGCGCCGGGGGTTTGACTGGAAAGCTTTTTCTCGAATTCTTGTAACTTTTGCTTAGCCCGCTGAAGTTCACTTTCTTTTAGATTAATAGTTTCTTGAGCTTTTTCAATAGCATCGGCTAGTTTTTCTTTTTCTTTTTCTAATTTTGTATTTGCTGCTACATATGATATAGCATCAGCATGAAATTTGTTTTTTTCTTTAACCAACTCTTCTTTTTCCGAACGCAGCAGGGTTACTTCTTTCTGAGCCTTATTTAAAAGCTCCTGGGCACCGGATAGTGCAGAGTCAAGATGTTGATTTTTAGAATATAAATAAATTGTTGCTGTCACTAAAACAAGAACTAATATAATAAGAATAATCGATATTATTTTATTCATAACTACTCATATAATAATCTTTTTCAATAAGTTTTATCAATTTTTCAACCTTTTCCCGTTCTTTTGCATTGATCTCTGTATCTAAAACTTGTTTTAAATGTTTAAGCGCCTTATCAGAATCTTCTAAAGCATGTTCGTATAAAATTCCCAAATTATAACGAACTTTAAAATTTTCAGGGATAAAATCCAAAGACCTCTCATAAGCATCTATAGCCTTTTTATAGAACTTTAAATTAGCATAACTGGTCCCTAAATCCTGGTAAGCTTTAGCTATCTCATTTATGAATTTTTCCTCAGTATGTAGAAGTTCTTGAGTTACTTGGCACTTGTCCTGAAGGCCTTGGTTCTTTTTTTCCAGCTTTCGATACTTATCATTAATTTCATCTAAAGCCTTTGCTGCTTCCAGCTTAGCTGTTTTTAAATCTGTTATTTTTTCTGAAAAATAATCTTCCCGGTTTTTTAATTTATCTTTATAATTTTTAAGTTTGGCTTCTAAGTTTTCTAATTTAACTAACTTAATATCTTTTTTTTCTTTGAGCTTATCCTGCAGTTGAGTGATTTGGGCTTTATATTTTTGATTATATTCAATTAGCTCTTTAATTGATTCTTGGAGGCTGTCGATTTTTGAATAAGTTTTAGATTTACCTTCTAAAGCATCTAAGGTTTGTGAAACTAATTCTTTTTTGGATATTTTATCATTTGCCAAGGTATCTGTGCAAATACCAAACAAACATAAACTAAATATTATTATAATCAACCTTTGCCTCATTACCAAAATAGCTTAATACTCCTTTAATCCCTTTAACTTATCTTCGACATTTATATCTTTAAAAGCCGGCGGCCCAGCTTGAGGCTTGCTCTTTGGAAAATCCTTAAATTCATCGATTTTAAGTAAATCTTCTTCCCGGTCAGTTTCCTCCTGAACTTTTATATCTTCGGCCTCTTGGGCAATAAATTCTTTTTTCATTTGTTCTGAGGCTAATTCCGGCGGCAGATGCTCTCCAAAACTGGTTCCCGCTACAACTTCTCTACCGGTTATGATATGAGGCCGCAAAAATATAACTAACTCAGTCTTTTTATCCAAAGCGGCCCTTGAACTAAAAAGCCAGCCTAAAATCGGTATTTTGTGAATCCAAGACACCGGAACAGCAGTCTTATCGCGGCGTTTTTCTTCTTTCATTAAACCGGCGATCATAATCATCGACCCATCTCTTATCTTAACCATAGTTTCAGCTTCGGAGGTTTCAATTATTGGTACTACACTTCCCAAGGAAGTAGTAAGAGTTTCTCTTACTGTGCTTACTTCGGGTTTAATTTTTATAGTCACATAGCCATCATTATTGATTGTTGGTACAACATTTAATTTAACTCCAACATCAATAAATTCAATTGATTCTGAAGTAACGGTTGTGGTTTCTGCCTGGCTTAGAGTCTGAGTGACATAGGCTTCTCTTGCTCCAACTAATATTTTTGCCTCTTCATTATTTGTTGCTGCAATTTTAGGGCTGGATAATATCTTGGTATCCCCAAAGGTCTCAAGTAATTTTACGGTAGTTGTAAAATCATCGCTGGCAAGGTCACCGATTGTCATCTCAACATTTGATGCCGAAAGAGCCGGTGAGGGTGTAAAAGAAGGAGACACCGGAAAGGTTCCGGTAAGATGTAATTTCTCACGTAGATTTATATGAAAAAACTGCTCCCAATTTATCCCTTTTTGATATTCTTTATTTAAAGTTATTTGAACGATTTCGGCTTCGATAAATACTTGCTGAGTTTCTTCATCTAAGGCTTTAATCATTTGCTTTATTTTCTTCATCTTTTTAGGCAAATCTGAAACAACTACCTTACCGGTTCTCTCATCAACGATTACACTACCCACTCCTTCGGTAAGAGCTGCTGAAAGATAGGTTTCGATCTTTTCAGTATTGGCATAACCTAAATCAAAAATATAGGTTTCAAGCGGCATATCTAAGTCTACTGCTGTATTTTGCATTAATTTGATCTTCTCCGGAATATCAATTAAAATAACCGTTCCGCTTGCCTCATCAACTATTATCTTACCGATATCTGATTTTAAACCGCTTAACACATCAAATACTGCTTTGGGTTTTGCGCATTTTAATTTAATACTTTTATATTGGCGATTTTCTCCATAATCGGTGCCATGACGATTTTTATATTCAACGTCGGTCATAATCATTAAAATATTACCGCGGTGTTCAGCTGCCAGGCCTTGAGTGATCAGTATTACATCTAAGGCATCTTCAAAGGTAACATTATTTAAAAATAAATTTATTCTACCCTTAACATTTTTACTAGGCACAATAGTTAAACCGGTTTTTAAAGAAAGTACGCGAAATAGTTCTATTATATCAATACCTTTTAAGTCTAAGGATATCTTTTCTTCTCCAACTTCAATCTTTCCCTCTCCGGTTTGAGCCCTATATTCTTGATTTGATTGATCCTGCTGTTGATCCGGCTCCTCTTCAGTAGGCGCCTCAGGAAATATTTCTTCTTCGGGTAAAAATTCTTCAGGGGGTAAATCTTGGGTTCTATTAGGTTCAGGCAGCATCTGCTCCTGTGTAACTTCAGGAGTAACTTCTGCATCTTGGCCGTAAGCAAACTTTAAAGTATAAATTGATATACAAAGAAATAAAAATAAAAAACAACCGGCTAAAAAAATAGCTTTCTTGTTATTTGTAATTTTATTTTTAATTAACTTTATCTTAACTCCCATTCTCCCTCTTTATTTTCCAAAATAACCCTATCCTGATATATTTTTTTTACCTTCCAACCGCTGATATCCTGGCCCTCTGACACAAAATAAGTATTATTATCCTGGGTATCTTCGATCATAACTTGAGGGTTATTGGACCAGAGTATACCCACTAATTTTAAATTAGATATTTTCTTCTCCGGTTTAGCCGGCGTTGTCTCATCTACCGATGCAGTTTCAGTTAAAGTAAAAATATTGCGTTTTTTAGCCTCCCTCACAATGCCTGCTAAGTTAATTTTGGCTTGTGCCTCCTCCTGAATCTCGTCAATCCCGCTTTCAAACTCCTCAATTACCTTGAATCTCTGATTCAATTTAAGCTTATCTCTTATAAAATCAAATATAAAAAGTGCAAAAACTATAACTAGTAATATTATCAATGCTTTATTGACAAATTGCAAGTTTAAAGTCGGCATTTTAAACTTTATTTTTTTCGGTTTTAAGTTTTTCAAAGAAATAAACCAGCGTTTTATATTGAATTTTATTTTTTGCTTCTTGATATCCTTTTTCAAATCCGAAGACCCTTGGGGATTCTCAATTATTTTTAAAAGCCTTTCTTCCGGGGTCATTTTTTCTTTAGCCATAATTTTTATTTTAAATCTCTACTAATTATTTTACTTATAACCTCATCATCAACGATAGCTTTTTGTTCAACCACTAATTCTTTTAAGGCATTGTGGCAAAGCATCGAAATTCTTCTGGGATAACCTTGGGTATATTGGTATATTCGGCTTATTGCTTTATCGGTGAATAACGCGCCTCCGGTGTTAGATCCGGCTTTTTTCAACCTAAACTCAATCATTTCTTTGGTTTCTTCCTCATCCAAAGGGTTTAATACATATTTTAAGCTTACCCTGTCCCAAAGGTTTTTTATCTCCCTTACCCGGGGAAGTAACTCCATCTGCGCCAATAAAACAACTTGAAGCAATTTAAATTCATTGGTCTCATAATTTAAGAAGACCCTTAAGCTTTCTAAAGACATATCGTTTAATTTCTGCCCCTCATCAATCAATAAAACTACGGTTTTATTTTCACTAGCCCCAACTTTAAATAGATAATTCTTAATGGCCTCTTTAAAATCTAATATGGTTGGACTTTCTTGAGTCATTTCAATATTAAAGGTTCTTATCAGAGATTCTAAAAAAAGCTCCTCAGTCTTATAAGTCGGGTCCAATATCATATGAAAAACAATATCTTCCCTTTCTTTTAACATCTGGTAAAGTTTTCTGGAAAGAGTGGTTTTTCCGGTACCAACATCGCCTAATATCAGGCTCAGGCCCCGTTTGAGGCGGATTTCAATCATCAAACGAATCAAGGCCGCATGGTGTTCTTGAGAATCGTAAAAAAATCCCGGATCCGGGCTGGTTGAAAACGGCTCACGGTTTAACCCTAAAATCTGATAATAACTCATTAAATACCCTCTAATTGCTTTCTTATTAAACGCAAAGGATAGCCCTCCCCGATTAATTGGGCTATTTTGGTTAGCCTCTGCTTAACCTTTTGGGCATTATACATACGGACATTACCCTTTTTGGTTACTACATGCAAAAGGCCAAAATTTGTATAATGATTTACAGTTTGATAGGTAATCTGATATTTATTGACGATATCCTGAGCAGATATCAGCTTATTATTAGAATTTTTACTATTTAAAAGCATCTTTTATTATTAAAAAAGCTTTAAATTTAGATACTTATGGTAATTACAATAACTATAGTTATTATTGAATTTACCATAAAATCAATAAAGTGTCAATCTTTTCCTCGTTTATCTTTAATAAAATCAGGTATTTATAAGGTAGGTAATAATTATGGCTAAGGCCGAAAAGGCTTAATTGTTTTCAATAATCCTAAGGAACATTCCCATCATCTTTGACTTTATCTGCTGATACTCTTTTTTGTTTAAAATATCTTTAGCCAAAGCTTCGTTTTCCATTTGTTCAGTTACCCCTTGATTATTACGGATAGCAAAAACGTAACGGCCGGCAAACTTATGTTTTTTATTGGCACCTAGGGATAAGATAAAATTATCGGGGCCAAATCTTCCGTTATTATCTTCTACCGTCAGTGAAAGCAAGTAATTTTTCTTGATTATCAAAGGAGAACTGCCTCTTATCGGCAATATTTCATTAAAATTGTCTTCTTTTATCTGTTGATAGTTACAACCTACTTTTTCAAGAAAAATATAATCTTCGAATTCGCTAATATGGCCGTATCTTTTAAAGGAAGGGTCTAAAATATAAATATTGGAAAACAGCCCCTTCTCTTTTATCTCTAAAACAACATGGGAAGCCTCGGGTGAAAAGAAAAAATTAGTTTCTTTTGCCCTGACCGTTTTTATCTGGTAACTGTCCGACAACAAAGGCTCTATTCTCTCCTTAGCATAAATAGCCAAATCAGCACAAATTCCGTATTTTCCCTCGGGTAAAATTATTTTTTGCTCTGAGTCGAACTTATACATATTATTGATAGTCCAGCTTTTTCGATCAAAATCTAAAGCTATAAAAACCTCAGGTGAAAGAAACCGTTTTAGCCCATTATATCGCAATGGCTCAATTATCTCTTTAATTTCTTTAGAATAAGGGGATTGCTTGCTTACCTTTACTATATTAAAATCAATTGAATAATCTGCGGCTAAACGGAAAGTAACCAATCCAATTAAAACCAATAAAGTAATCAAAAGAGTTATGCTTAACCTTTTCCAAAAAAGAAGCCTAGCTTTTAAGTTTAATTGATGGGCTTTTTCTTTAATTTTACTTACTATTTTTGCCATGACGAGGAAATTATACCATAAAAAATATTAAAATATCTAATTTTTATTTTGTTGGCCTTAATAATTTACCTTGTATAAATATAGCCCTTGGGCAGGAGCCGGTTTGTTGGTGTATTTGATTTTTTTATTGAGAATAAAATTAATATCTTTTAAAGGTATTTCCTTTTTTCCGGTCTTTACTAAAAATGATACAATATTTCTGGCCATAAACCTTAAAAAACCGCTAGCCTTGATATCAATATAGATAACAGAGCCCTTTTTTCTAATCTTTATTGCTTTAACCTCTCGGATGCAATCTTTATATTTTTTAGCTTCTTTAGCAAACAAAGAAAAATCTTTTTTACCGGTAATTTTAGTTACGGCTTTCTCCATTAACTTTAAATTTAAATCGTCACTAATGTGCCAAGATAAATTATGCCAAAATACCGAGGGTTCTTTCTTGTTTAAAATAAGATATTGGTATTTTTTCGATTTAGCCCAAAAACGGGAATGAAAATCTAGAGGGACTTTTTTTATTTTCCTTATCCGGATATCGCAAGGCAGAAAAGAATTAAGTGCGGATTTTATTTTATCGAGCTTGATTTTTGTATCGACTTTAAAATTTAAAACTTGGCCCTTAGCATGGACACCTCTATCGGTTCTTCCTGAATAAATTATTCTTATCTTTCTCCTAAATAATCTATAAAGTACCTGCTCAATTACCGCCTGAATGGTAATTTCGCTTTTGTCTTTTTTCTCCTGTATCTGAAAACCATAGTAGTTAGTTCCCTGGTATTCAATTTCTAAACAAAAATTATCCATAATTACCTAAGGCATTGAGAGATTGAAAAGTGATTCATGAAGACAAAATTATTTAAAACCGGGTAAGTTAGCTTAAAACAAAAAGCCTTGCTTTTCTAATTAAACCAATTCTTCAGCTATCTGGACAGCATTTAAGGCTGCGCCTTTTCGCAAATTATCGGCCACACACCAAACCCAAAAAGAATTCTCGTTGTAAGGATCCCGGCGCAGGCGGCAAACAAAGACTTCATCTTTTCCTTCGGCGTCAATCGGAAAGCTTAGATTATCTTTATCATAAACCACACCTTGGGAATTCTCCAATACCTTCTCTATATCAGAAACTTGGGCCTTCTTCTTAGTTGTAAAATAGATAGATTCCGAATGAGAGGTAAATACCGGAACTCTGGCACAAGTTGCCGATATTTTTATACTTTTATCGTTGAAAATTTTATGAGCCTCTCTATCTACTTTTAACTCTTCACTAGTATAATTATCATCAGAAAATCCTCCGATTTGAGGTATTACATTAAAAGCAATTTGAGCACTAAAAGCTTCCGGTTTACCATCGATTTTTTTATCTAAATCATTAAAATCTTTATCTTTATTTTGCTCAACTAACTCTTTACTTTCATTCCATAGGCCCAAAGCTGCTTTTTTACCGGCACCTGAGGTAGCTTGAAAACTAGTAAGAAGGATTTGTTCTAAACCGAACTCCTTATGAATTCCGGCTAAAACAATAACTGCCTGAATAGTTGTGCAATTTGGATTAGAAATTAAACCCTTATTATCTTTGATCTTATCTCTATTCACCTCGGGAACAACTAAAGGCACTTCTTCTTTAAGCCTAAAATCGTTACCATTATCAATCACAATAGCTCCAGCCTGGATGAATTTATCGGCATATAAGAGGCTTGCTCCCTTTTCACCTTCGGTACCGGCAAATAAAGCAATATCAATGCCTTTAAAATCTGATTCAGCTATAGCTTCAACGCTATAGGTCTCATTATCTATTTGTATTTCTCTGGCTGAACGGGCAAAAACTCTTAAATTCTCAACAGGAAAATTCCTTTGTTTTAGGGTTTTAAGAATTTCTATCCCTACTACACCAACTCCAACTACTGCAACATTTTTACGCATCCTGCTCCTTCTCCACAGGCTTCCGCCTATGGTATCCTGTATTTCCCACAGGTAAGTAGGGGTTTATTTTAGAGATTCTCTACTACTAAATCGCCTACTTCACTAGTTGAATACCCCATTCTACCGGCACCCAGTGATTTTAGTTTTTCCCGAACAATCTTTATTACAGAATTTTCAATTGATCTTGCTGCATCTTTTTCACCAATTTGCTCAAGCAACATCGATAATGCACAAATTGCAGCTAAAGGATTTATTACATTTTTGCCGGTATATTTAGGTGCACTGCCGCCAATTGGTTCAAACATTGAAGCGCCTTTAGGGTTTATATTTCCGCCGGCAGCAATTCCCATCCCCCCTTGAACCATTGCTCCTAAATCTGTTATTATATCGCCGAACATATTATCAGTTACAATAACATCAAACCATTCCGGATTTTTAACCATCCACATACAAGTTGCATCCACGTGAGCATAGTCGGTCTTAACATCGGGGTAATCTTTAGCAACTTCATAAAAAGTCCTCTCCCAAAGGTCAAAAGCATAAGTTAAAACATTGGTCTTTCCGCAAAGAGTAAGAGTTTTTTTCTTGCTTTTTTTTTGGGTATATTCAAAAGCATACCTTAGGCACCTTTCAACGCCTTCCCGGGTGTTGTATGAGATTTGAGTTGCTACTTCTTTTTCACTTCCTTTATCTTTAAAATCTCCCATACCTTTATATAACCCTTCAGTATTTTCTCTTACCACGGTAAAATCAACATCTTCAGGCTTTTTATCCTTTAAGGGGCAAAACCGGCTATCATATAGCTTTACCGGCCTTAGATTTATATATTGATCTAAGGCAAAACGGATATTTAACAGGATTCCTTTCTCTAAGATTCCCGGTTTTACATCCGGGTGCCCGATAGCCCCTAAATAAATTGCATCAAATGTACTTAGCTCTCTTAAGGCTGATTCCGGCAGCACTTCTCCAGTTTTTAAATACCTCTGGCCGCCAAAATCATATTCGACTTTTTCATATTTAAAATTATACTTAGAAGAAACTGCCTCAAGCACTTTCAAGCCTTCCCTTACCACTTCAGGCCCGGTTCCATCTCCTCCAATAACTGCAATTTTATGATTTTTACTCATCTTTAAAACCTCACTTGTTTAAGACTTGGCTATAATCCACTTAATTAAACCACCCTTTTTTATAATATCCTGTAAAAACTTAGGAAAACTTTTAGTTTCATAAACAGTATCTTTGGTAATGTTTTTTATTATTCCTTGGGATAAATCAGCTTCGATTAAGTCTGCGTCAGAAATTTTACCGGTTTCTCCTAATTCAATTATCGGTAATCCGATATTTATCGCATTGCGGAAAAATATCCGGGCAAAACTCTTAGCTATTACCAAGGATATCCCGCAACCGGCAATTGCCCAAGGAGCATGTTCACGGCTTGAACCGCAGCCGAAATTTTTTCCGGCAACTATTATGTCTCCCTTATTGACTTTTTTAGGAAATTCAGGAGTAATATTCTCCATACACTTTGACCCTAAAAATTTGGGGTCTTGAGAATCAAGATATTTAGCTGCAATTATATCATCAGTATTAATATTGTCGCCGAATTTATGTACTTTACCTTTAATAATCATATTATTATATAACTTCTTCGGGATGGGTAATCTTTCCGGTTACACTACTTGCCGCAGCAACAGCCGGGTTAGAAAGATAAACAAAACTCTTTGGGTCACCCATTCTTCCAATAAAATTTCTATTAGTAGTTGCCAAAGCAACCTCTCCTTTATCTAAAATTCCGGTATGCCCTCCTAAACAGGGCCCGCAAGTCGGCCCGGATACTATAAAGCCTGCTTCATGGAAAACTTCTAAATATTTTTTTCTTTCGGCTTCTTGATAAATCTTATTAGTTGCCGGGATAACTATAGCTCTTAGGCCTTTTTTAATCTTTTTTCCTTTTAAAATTTTTGCTGCTATTTCTAAATCACTTATCCTTCCGTTAGTACAAGAACCGATAACCACTTGGTCTATTTTTACCTTGCTACACTTACTTACATTTTTTACGTTGCTCGGTAAATGAGGACAAGCAACCTGCGGCTCTAATTTATCTACATCGATAGAAATAACATCGCTGTAATTTGCATCTTTATCACTTTTATCTATTTTTACCTTCTTTAATTTCGGGTTTGCTTTATTTATATATTTTACGGTCTTCTCATCCGGTTCAATTATCCCGGTCTTTCCTCCGGCCTCAATAGCCATATTGCACATTGAAAACCTATCGTCCATACCTAATTTCTTAATAACCGGGCCGCAAAATTCCATAACCTTATACAATGCACCGTCAACCCCGATTTTGCCAATCGTATAAAGAATTAAATCTTTTCCTCCTACCCATTTATTCAACTCACCTTCATAGATAAATTTCATAGTCTCGGGAACTTTAAACCAGCATTTGCCTTCTTTCATCGCAGCTGCTAAATCAGTTGAACCAACACCAAAGCTGGCCACTCCTAAAGCCCCATATGTACAAGTATGAGAATCAGCACCGATTACCAAATCTAAAGGTTTAAGCAAACCGGCCTCAGGTAAAAAAGCATGCTCAATGCCGCATTTATCGATATCATAAATATGTTTTATATCATATTGAGAAGCAAACTCTTTTAAGAATTTAACATTATTTGCTGCCTTTAAATCTCTGGCCGGAACAAAATGATCACAAATAAACCCAATTCGGTTCCTATTAAATACACTCTTAAAATTTGCCTGCCTGAATTCCTTAACTGCTAGAGGCGCTGTAATATCGTTGCCGAAACAAAAATCAATATTGGCGTAAACAAAATCCTCTAGTTTTTTATTTGCAGAGTGTTTTAATAGAATTTTTTCAACTAATGTTAAACCCATCTTTGATTTTAATTAAATTATTTAAATTTTTTTACTAGCAGGGTAGCGTTATGCCCTCCGAAACCTAATGAATTTGACATAACTACGCTTAAATCAAATTCCTTTGCTTGATTAGGAGTGTAATTTAAATCGCAATTAGGGTCGGGGTTCTCATAATTTATTGTAGGAGGAATTATTTTATCCTTTAACGCCAAACAAGAAGCAATAAATTCAATAGCTCCAGCTGCCCCTAAAGTGTGCCCGGTCATAGATTTGGTTGAGCTTATAAAAACATCTTTGGCATTATCACCAAAAACTTTCTTGATTGCTTCTGTTTCCATCTTATCGTTTAACTGAGTGCTTGTACCGTGAGCATTAATATAAACCTTCTCATCGGTAGCCACACCAGCTTCTTCAAGCGCTAACGACATTGCTTTGGCGGCAGCTCTAGCCTCTGGGTCCGGTGCAGTAATATGATAAGCATCACAAGTTGCTCCATAACCAAGTAATTCTCCATAAATAGTGGCGCCTCTTTTTTTAGCTTCCTCTAGCTCTTCCAACACAATAATACCTGCTCCCTCGGCCATAATAAAACCGTCCCTCTCTTTATCAAAAGGGCGGCTGGCTCTTTGGGGCTGGTCATTGCGCTTGGAAAGCGCTTTTAAAGCACAAAAGCCACCTACTCCTAAAGGAACAATGCAAGCTTCGGTACCGCCACAAACCGCTACTTTCACCCGGCCTAGCTTTACAGCCTCATAGGCTGCGCCAATACCGTGAGCACCGGAAGCACAAGCAGTAACAGTACAAAAATTTAAACCCTTTAATCCATATCTTATAGCAACATGGCCGGCGGCTTCATTGGTAATCAACATCGGTATCATAAAAGGAGAAAGCCTCCTGGGCCCTTTCTCTAAAAGTACACTGTGCTCTTTTTCGATAGTTTCTAAACTACCTACACCGGAACCAATTACCGTTGCTATCTGATAAGGATCAATTTGCTCTAAATTTATACCGCTGTCTTTGATTGCTTCTTCAGCGGCAACTAAAGCAAATTGGACAAAACGGGGAATTTTTCTTGCATCTTTAGGTGAGAAATAGGCAGATGCATCATAATCACTTACTTCTCCGGCAATTTGGGCATCGAAAGAACTGGCGTCAAAATGAGTTATTTTACCTACACCACTCTCACCTTTCACTAAAGAATTCCAAAAAGGCTCTTTCCCTATACCCACAGGGGAAACAACCCCAAAGCCGGTTATAACTACTCGCTTCATTTTATCAAAAAACTTATCCTTCTTTCTTGTTTATTTTATTTTCAATATACTTAACAGCTTCACCAACGGTAGTGATTTTTTCAGCATCTTCATCAGGGATTTCAATGCCGAATTCTTCTTCTAAAGCCATAACTACCTCTACAGTATCCAAAGAATCTGCTCCTAAATCATCTATAAAGGAACTTTCTGGTTTAATCTCTTCTTTCTTAACCCCTAGCTGCTCGGAAATAATGTCATTTACTTTTTCTGGAACACTCATCTCTACCTCCTCCTTTTATGTTTGCTAAACCATTCCGCCATCAATTATCAAAACTTGTCCAGTTATATAATCAGCCGAATCTGAAGCCAAAAACACCACAGCATTAGCTACATCTTCGGGTTTACCTAATTTTTTTAAAGGGATTCTGCCAAGCATTTCTTGTTTTACTTTGTCTGATAAAACTTCGGTCATCTTGGTTTGGATATAACCAGGGGCTACAGCATTAACGCAAATGTTTCTTGCACCTAATTCTTTGGCAAAAGATTTGGTAAGGCCGATAAGGCCGGCCTTAGATGCCGAATAATTTGCCTGCCCGGCATTACCAACAACCCCAATAATTGAGGAAATATTGACAATCTTGCCGTTGCGCTGTTTAACCATATATTTTGCACACAGCTTAGAGCATAAAAACGCCCCCTTTAAATTAACGCTTAATACTTTATCCCAATCGCTTTCAGAGAGCCGTAACGCAAGATTATCCTTGGTAATCCCTGCATTGTTAATTAATATATCAATCTTTGAAAACTTGTCAATAACTTTGTTTATTGCTTCTTCTACTTGAGCGCTATCGGTAACATTTACTAAATAATAGGCTGATTCCGATAACTCACAAAGCTCTTGCTGGGTTGCCTTTAAAGCCTCTTCATTAAGATCAAAAATGACAACTTTTGCTTTATTTCTGGCAAATGCTAAAGCTATTTCCTTGCCAATACCCTGAGCAGCCCCGGTTACTACTGCTACTTTTCCTTCAAAACTCATACGCTCCCTCCCTTTAACCAATTTGCTCTAAATCTTGGGCTTTATCAATATTTATGACTTTAGCCTGGGGGTTTATCTTTCGAATCAAACCTCGCAACACCTTAGATGGTCCGACCTCAAAAAAACTATCTACGCCGTCATTTATCATAAAATCAACACATTCATTCCATAAGACCGGTGATACCAATTGTGAAAGTAAATTACTCTTGATCTGATTTTTATCGATATGGGCGCCAGCGCTAAAATTGCTAACAATAGGTATTTGAGCATCTTTAAAATCCATGGTTTCTATTACTTTAGCTAAATGGCCTTTGGCCTCCTCCATGAAAGGTGAATGAAAGCCTCCGCTAACTTCAATCTCAACTACTCTTTGGCTTATTTCTTCCAAAGACTTCTGGACTTCTTCTTTTTTGTCTTTTGCTAAAGATACTACTATCTGCTTTGGTGAATTAATATTGGCAACATAAAAACCTTCTGATTGGGCTTTTTTCTTTACCTCTATTAAATCAGCCCCAATTACCGCAAGCATAGTAGAAGGATTATTAACAGCTGCTTTTTGCATAGCAGCAGCCCTTTCTTTAACCAAAATAACTAGGTTTTCCAAAGAAAGGCATCCCCCGGCATACAGGCAACTATATTCACCAAGGCTAAGGCCCGATAAATACTTTGGATTACCAAGGTTTTCTTTTGACACCTCATAAGCTGCTAAGCTTACCGTCAAAATAGCTACTTGCGAGATGGCAGTGTCTTTTAATTCTTCGGCGCTGCCAGTAAAACACTTTTTGGATAAATCAAATCCTAAAATCTTATCGGCTTTTAGAAATAAATCTTTTACTTGAGAAAAAGCCTCATAAAAACTTTTACCCATTCCGCTATATTGAGCACCTTGACCTGGAAATATTATTGCATGCATATCTAAATCCTTTAAACCTTCTTAAACCATTTTTATTGTACAACTTCCCCAAACTAAACCGCCGCCAAAAGCATCCAGTAAAACAATATCATTCTTTTTTATCTTACCTTCCTCCCAGGCTTCACATAAAGCGATAGCGCTTGAAGCTGATGACATATTACCGTAACGTTTGATATTTAAATATATTTTCTCCGAAGATATACTGAGGCGTTTAGCCACCGCATTTATTATTCTCTCATTAGCTTGATGAGGTATTAACATATCAACATCTTTAGTTGATAACTCTGCCTCTTTTAAAGCTTTTTTGGCTGCTTGGACCATAACTCTTACCGCTATTCTAAAAAGCTCATTTCCTTTCATTTTTATACAATGGAGGTGTTGATCTATAGTATCATGAGATGCTGGTTTACGTGAACCGCCGCCGGGAACAAGTAAAATATCGGCTTCGGAACCATCAGCACCAAGATAAGAGCTTAAAAATCCGCTTTTTTGAGTTTGAGTTAATACTGCGGCTCCAGCACCATCTCCAAAAAGCACGCAAGTAGAACGGTCTTGCCAATCAGTTATTGAAGAAAGCACCTCGCTGCCGATAACTAAAGCATTTTTATATATTCCTCCTTTGATAAATTGCCAAGCAGTAGTTAAGGCATAGACAAAACCGGCACAGGCTGCTGAAACATCAAAACAAGCAGCCTTAGTAGCTTTGAGATAATTTTGCACATAACAAGCTGTGGAAGGAAATTGAGTATCCGGGGTAATTGTAGCTACGATTATTAAATCAATGTCTTTTGGTTTAAGCCCGGCTTTCTCTAAGGCTATTTCGGAAGCTTTATAAGCTAGGTATGAGGCGCCTTTGCCTTTTTTAGCAACCCTTCTTTCCTTGATGCCGGTACGGGTAGTTATCCACTCATCGGAAGTTTCAACCATATTTTCTAAGTCTTTGTTAGTAAGAACTTTAGGTGGTAGATATTTCCCTAACCCTACTATCTTGGCAGATTTCATTAACTCTCCTCTTAATTTCTGAGATTATATCACGGTTTAATTCTTCTACTGCAACCTTAATAGCATTTTTAACTGCCATGCCATTAGATCTGCCATGGCCAATAATAACGATGCCATCTACGCCTAAAAGAGGCGCTCCTCCGTATTCGGCATAATCGATCGAAGATTTAAACTGCTTAAGATTATGGCTTGATAAAAGCAACCCAATTTTTCCAATAATGCCTTTTTTCATAGCTTTAATTAACATACGTCCAATAGTTTCGGCTCCGCCTTCTAAGGTCTTTAAAGCAATATTGCCGACAAATCCATCGCAGACAATACAGTCACACTTACCAGACAGTATTTCTCTGGCTTCCAAGTTACCAATAAAATTTAAAGCTGAAACAGAAAAAAGTTTATGAACATCTTTAAGAAGATTCAAACCTTTTGTTGCTTCCTCTCCGATATTTAAAATACCTACGCTTGGCTTATCTTTATGTAATACTAAATTATAATAAATTGAAGCCATTATCCCATATTGCAGGAGATTCACCGGTTTGCAATCGATATTAGCACCGGCATCAATAAGCAGTGATACTCCTTTTGGCGTTGGTAAAGTTAAGGCAATTCCCGAACGCTCTACCCCCTCGATTAAACCAAGCTTTAAGGTAAAAGCACAAACAACTGCACCGGTATTACCGCAAGAAACAAAAGCATCAATCTTTTTTTCTTTTAAAAGATTAGCACCGATAACGATTGAAGATTTTTTCTTTCGCCGAATCGAGGCTACCGGAGCCTCAGCCATCTCTATTTTTTCCGGAGCATCGATAATTGTAAAATCAGATAAAGAGCCTCTATGTGCCAACAGGCTTTTTTCTATTTCCTGGCGAGGACCGATTAATACTATTTCTTCAGAAAATTCTTTTTTAGCTAAGATTGCGCCTTTAATTATTTCATCCGGAGCATGGTCGCCTCCAGCTACATCTAAGCCGATTCTATATGTCATTTTTTATTTTTATCCTTTTTTTGTTTTATCTGGACTACTTCTTTACCTTTGTAATGGCCACAGAAAGGACAAACCATGTGAGCCGGTTTAGAACGTTTACACCAATTGCAATCAACCAATAAAGGAGCTGATGCTTTTTGATGTGTTCTCCTTTTTTTGCTGCGCGCACTCGAGTGCTTTCTTTTTGGATGAGCCATTTATTTACCTCCTTAAATATCTATTTTTATAGTTTTTTTCTTCTTTTCTACACAATTACAAGAACTTTCATTCAAATTCTTCCCACAATCAGGGCATATCCCCTTACAATCGTCTCTACAGAGAACCTTCATCGGGAAATTCAACAATATTTCTTCTCTAATATCATTGTTAATATCTAATTCCTCGGATAAAGACTCACTATTATAACTTTTTTTAAAATTTTGCTCCACAATTCGCTGGGCCCGATTAAGACAACGGGAACAAGTTATCTTTCTCTTAGTTACTATTTTAACATCCACTAATATTTCTTTATAAACTTTGGAAAAAGTACAATCAATATGGATATTATCTATAAATTTTACATCGTCGCTATCTAATCCCCAACTAGAAGCTTCTAGCTCTTCGCTTATAGATATCGGTTCATTTCGTAGCTTTTCTAATTTTATCTTCATTATGTTTTCCTTTTAATTTCTTTAAAACCACCGGTGGTAAAAATTGTTTTAGATTAGCCCCAAAAGAAGCGGCTTCTTTAATCAACCGAGATGAAATAAAAGAGTATTGGGGATGTGGCATTAGAAAAATTGTCTCTACTTCTTGGGCAAGGTTTCTATTGGTTAAAGCCATCTGGAACTCATATTCAAAGTCAGAAATCATCCGCAAACCCCTTACTATGACTTTTGCTTTTTTCTTCTTGGCAAAATCAACCACTAAGCCGTTAAACCCATCCACTTCCACCGATTTAACTGCACTTAAAGCCTCTTTAACCATCGAAAGCCGTTCGTTATAAGAAAAAAAAGGGTTCTTATTCGGTTCTTTAACCACTGCCACGATAACTTTTTCAAATATAGTCGCAGCCCTTTTTATAATATCAATATGGCCATTAGTGATTGGGTCAAATGTACCGGGGCAAATAGCTATTCGCATGGTTAGAATCAATTATTATTGTGGAGTTTCCTGTTTACTATATATTAAAACTATATTTTGGCCGTATTGTTTCTTTAAAATAAGTGAAAAATTACCGCTTTCTTCTAAGTATTCATCCTTCAAATAACAAAAGGCTACCATGTAACCAGAAGGGGCTAATATATCATATTCACCTAATATTTGCAAGGCTTTTCTAAGAAGGCTTTGATAGTAAGGAGGGTCGATGAAAATAATATCAAACTCTTGGCGGTAAAGGGAAAAATCTCTAATAATATCAAGGCTATTTACGATTTTTACCTTGGTTTGCCCTGAAACTTTCAAAGAAGAAATATTCTTCTTAATTGCCGCGCTGGCACCCCGGGATAAATCCACAAAAACCGCTTCCCGAGCCCCCAAAGAAAGCGCCTCCAAACCTAAAGAACCTGAACCAGCAAATAAGTCCAATACTCTTTTTCCGCCAATTTCCCCGCGCAGGATATCAAAACAGGATTTTTTTACCCGCATCGAAACCGGACGGATGCCTTTAGGTGCAATTAGCCTCTTTCCCTTAAACTCTCCGCTGATTATCTGCATATCTTCTAATATTATAAGTTCAAATACCCTCTTATCTGATGGTTTTGCCGTTTCTCTAAGGCCGGATCAGCTTTTATTACCCCATAAGCAATGCTTCTGGCTACTTTTAATATATCTAAGTCCCTTAAAGGATTTGCTATCTTTAGATCAGGAAGCCCATGTTGCATGCTGCCAAAAAAATCACCCGGCCCCCTTAAAAGCAAATCTTCCTCGGCTATTTTAAAGCCATCATTGGTATTTGCAATAACTTTAAGCCTAGCTGAAGCATTCTGACTGATATTTTTGCGGCTCAGCATTAAAAAATAAGGCTGATGGTTGGAACGCTGGATCCGGCCCCTTAATTGATGCAACTGGGCAAGGCCAAACCTTTCAGGATTCTCAATCAACATAGTGGTAGCATTTTCAATATTAACCCCGACCTCAACTACTGTAGTAGCAATTAAAATATCGGTTTTTTTGGCTTTAAAATTTTTAATGGCTTTGATTTTCTCTTGATTCTTCATCCGCCCATGGAACACCCCTATTGAATAGGATGAAAATTCTTTCCTTAATTTCTCATACATCACCGTTAATGACTTTAATTCTTCGATCTGACTTTCCTCAATCACCGGATAAATTATATATATCTGGCGTTCTTGAGTCAAAATATCTTTCAAAAACTTATAAGCCCATCGCCGTTTAGGTTCCTTAACCCAGATAGTCTCAGGGGTAAGGCGGCCCTTTGGCATCTGGTCTATTACCGAAATATCTAAATCTCCATATAAAGAAAGGGCTAAGCTCCTTGGTATAGGCGTTGCACTCATAACTAAACAATGAGGAGCAACTTTTCCTTTTTTCGGCAGCAAAGCTCTCTGGGCGACTCCAAACCTATGTTGCTCATCGATTACAACTAGACCTAAATTCTTAAATTTTACCCCCTCTTGGATTAAGGCATGGGTCCCAACTATTATTTTAATCTTTCCTTCTTTTAACTCATTGTAAATGCTCTCGATCTCTTTATTTGATAAAGAAGAAGTTATAACCTTAATTGACCCTTTATCTAAATTAGAAAATATTTTTTCTAAAGTCTCCTTGTGCTGATAGGCTAATACCTCTGTCGGCACCATTAAAGCCGCTTGCGATCCTGAGTCAACGCAAACCCCAATTGCAAAAGCCGCAACCACTGTCTTACCACACCCAACATCACCCTGAAGCAACCGGTGCATTGGGTAAGGCTTAGTGAGGTCACTAATAATCTCTGAAAGAGCTTTTTCTTGGGAAGATGTTAAATCAAAACCTAAATTCTCCTTTAACTCCTTAAGATTATTTTGATTTACTTTAAAATCAGGTCCTTTTTGAAGACGATGTTTTGCTTTTCTCAAATAAACCATAATTTGGGAAAAAAACAGCTCTTCAAAAATAAACCTTTCCCGGGCAGTTTTTGCCTCTTCCCAAGAACTGGGAAAATGCATCTGTTCTAAACTCCTAGCAATATTGGGGATATTTTTTTCTTTCCTGATATAGAAAGGTAAATTCTCGGGATAATCTCTTAAATGTTCATGTAAAACCGAGTAAATAGTTTTTCGCATAAATTTCTGGCCTAAAGATCCCGGCAAACTATAAATTCCAACAATTTTTCCCGCCCCTAAAGGCTCATCTTTATCGATAAGCTCATATTCAGCAGGTATTAGCTGTACTCCGGTTTTTGACTGCCGAGGTTTTCCGTAAACCATTAATTTTGACTTTGGTTTTATAGTATCGCAAAGATAAGCCTGGTTAAACCAACTACACCTAATTGATGCGGAATCATCTTCTAATATTACTTCAAATATACTTTTTACCTTTACTTTCCGCCGCATAAAAGGGGGGAATTTTTTTAAGTTTACCGAACGCACAACACCTTCGATAACCGAGGCTTCTTCAGTTTTAAGGTCTTTTATTTTTTTTATATTTCGCCGGTCTTGATAACGGTAAGGGAAATAATGTAGGAGGTCCCCAATGGTCTTTACCCCTATTTTATTGAATAAAACTGCCCGGCGAGGGCCAATGCCTTTAAGATAACGGATATTCTGCTCTTGCATATACTTATATATAATTTTTGAAATTACTATTTATTATACTATAATAACCACAGTAACCAAATAAGACAATAATTTATTACTTAAACCAGAGTAAGACTACAGTATAATAAAAACCATAAGGAGGAATTATGAAATTTTATACAGTTATCAATTGTATGGACGCAAGAGTTCAATTGCCGGTAATAAAATACCTCCAAAAACGCTTCAAAACCGAATATATTGATTCGATTACCGAAGCCGGGCCAAATTTAGTTTTAGCAGAGCAGAAAGATAAACCTTTAATTGGGTCTATCTTAAAAAAAATAGAAATCTCTCTTAAAAAACATAATTCCAGTGGGATTGCTATCGTTGGCCATTATGACTGTGCCGGGAATCCGGGTTCAAAATCAAAACAAATTATAGATATTAAAAAATCAATCAAGTTTATTAAAAACAAATATCCAAAGATAGAAGTGATTGGCCTTTGGGTTAATAAAAAATGGATTGTGGAAAAAGTAAAACTTTAACCTTTAGATTTTATGTATTCAGCTATTATCTCTCGATGATCAAAAGCCATATTTTGAGGGATTTTATCTAAACTAAAAATTTCTGCTCCTTTAGCGTCAGAATCTGCTTTTAGCTCGCCCTTGCCAACGCCGGTAAAAACTACAGATACAGTATGAAAACGCGGATCCCGATCCGGCTTTGAGTGAACCTTAAATTGTTTTATATCTCTGAATTCGAGACTGGTCTCCTCTTTCACCTCTCTTACCACGGCATCTTCAACGCTTTCTCCGTAATCAACAAACCCTCCCGGCAAAGCCCAGCCTAGGGGAGGATTAGACCTTTCAATCAAAACTATTCCCGATTCATATTCAATAATGCCGTCTACCGTTAAAAAAGGGCCTTGACTTAACTTGTAATTTATATAATTAAGGTAACTTGCCACGTTTTTATTGAAAGCTTCATAAGCTTTATCGTTATATAAAGCAAAGACTATTTTTTTTAAAACCGGCTCTTTTGTTTCTTTTAAATACCTAAAAACCTCTTGCGCCATAATTTTGGAAGCAGCCTCAAGGCTAAAGCCCCCTACACCGCAGCCAAGAGCACAAAAAGATATCGAACTTATATTATTCTCCTGAGCGCATAATAAACTATTGTAGGTAGCATCCCTTATAATATCGGCATCGGTTTTAAAATCCATACCCATGGTTGCCGCATGAATGACATACTTCGACTTCAACGACCCCGCCCCAGTTATAATAGCTTCTCCAATTTTAACCGGGCCCTTCTTAACTGCTTCTTCTTCGATAGCCTGACCGCCTTTTTTCTTAATCACTCCGGCAACACCGCCGCCCATTAAAAATTCATTATTGGCGGCGTTGACTATCGCCTCAGTACCGATTTCGGTGATATCTCCTTTTACGATTAATATTTCGGTATTATTTATCTTCATAACTACTTCCTCTTTTTCTTTAACATTGTCTTGGCTAAATTATAAGCCTGGGTTTTATTAGCTATTTTGCCTAAAGACTGCTCTTCTTTTATTGTGGCTAAAATTTGTCCCACCAAAGGCCCGCTTTCTAAGTTAAATTTTTTCATTATATCGTAGCCATCTACTATTTTTTTTAAAGGCTTTTTATTTTTTTCTTTGAAATACTTATCTATCAATCCCAGCATTATTTTTTCATGCCTTTTACGTTTGATATTTTTCGTCAATGGCCCGCGAGTTGCCCGCCAATCAGCTAACGATACCAATATTGCTGCAACTCCCTCTTCTTGGGTATCACGGAAAAATCTATAAACCGCTCTTTTAGAAGGCTTAATTTGGTCAGCTAAATATCCCGGCCGAAGATGCCAAAAAATTAATTTTTTCAATACCTCTCTCTCTTTAAATGAAAGCCTCAAACTTTTAGCTATTTTATCAGCTAAATCTTGGCCTATTTTTTCATGAGTATGAAAAATGGTTTTTTTCTTAACCCTCCTCTTTGCGGCTGGTTTTCCAATATCATGCAAAAGCGAAGCTAATTTTATAATTTGCTTACGGCTACGGTTTTGAGCCATCTCCTGGTTTAAATAGCCTTCAATATCTTTTGATTTCTTCAATTCTCTCTCATAAAGTACTTCGAATTGCTTTAGGGTTTCGATTGAATGTCCCCAAACATCCAAATGATGGTAATCGCCCTGATGCAGGCCTCTGGCGGCATCGATATAAGGTAAAAATTCATCTATAACTTTTAATCTATCAAGTAATTTAATTATTTTATATGAATCCGATGCTGATAGTATCTTGAATAATTCCTCATTTATCCTTTCTCCGGATACTTTCTTAAGCAATGATTTATTTTTAGATATTAAATTTAAAGTCTTTTTCTCTATCTTAAAACCATATTTAGCCATGAAAGAAAAGGCCCGCAAAATTCTCAAAGGGTCATCTTTGAAAACTTTATCTTGAGTAGCCCGGATAACCCCCCCTTCGATGTCTTTTATCGAGTTAAACTTATCAATAACCTTTGGCCTTTTATCGTTTAGATTCAAAGCCAAAGCATTGATAGTAAAATCTCTCAAAGAGAGGTCTTGTGTTAAATCCTGTCCCCTTATGCGAGTAAAATCATAATTATATTGCTGGGAGCCTTTTTTTAATACTACTCTTAGGCTCTCATTATCTTTATCAAGGATGATATAGCGGCTGGATATCGAACCGGAAAAATCTTTAGCTATTGAATAAGTTTTTCCCTCAACACAAAAATCAAAATCATTTAATTTTTTATTTGGATAAAGATAGAAATCGCGCAAACATCCCCCTACCAGCCAAATGTTAATATCTTTATTCTTAGCTATTTTTGAAATTAGGTGGTAGTGAGGGATTTTTTTTGATAAAGCTGAAAAATTCATTGATAACTGCCTTATTAATCAAATCTCCTAAGAAATTTTTTCCATAATATGTTCTTTTACAAAAATCGGCGATTTTGTTCTAAGAGCCAGGGCTATACTATCTGAAGGGCGGGCATCAATAATTTTACTTTTATCTCTATTCTTTAAGTACAATTTTGCATGAAAAGTTCCTTCTATCAATTCATCGATGATCACCTTATCAAGCTTAAAATCCAATTCTTTTATTATCGAAGATAATAAATCATGCGTGAAAGGCCGGGGCGGGATAAATTCACTCAGTGTCATCTTTATTGCACTAACCTCGGCCGGGCCGACAACCATCGGAAGCAGCCTTTGGCCAGACTTCTCTTTTAAAATAATGACCTGCTCGCTTTTTTTCTCATCAATTATAATACGGGAAATCTCTACCTCGGTCATTTTACCTTTTTATTGAATACCCCTTTTAATTCACGCATAAATTGATTTATATCTTTAAATTGGCGATAAACTGAGGCAAACCTCACATAAGCAACATCATCTAAGCCTGCCAGTTTTTCCATAACTAATTCCCCAATATAAGGAGATTCTACCTCTTGTTCGAATTTTTTCTGCAATTGTGCCTCTATTTTAGTAATAATATCTTCTAATTTCTCAACGCTTATCGGCCGCTTCTCACATGCTTTCAAAAGGCCATTTAATATCTTTTGGCGATTAAAAGGCTCTCTTCTACCATCTTTCTTTATCACCATAAGAGGGGTTCTCTCTACATATTCATAAGTAGTAAAACGTTTTCCGCAGTTAATGCATTCTCTTCTTCTTCTAATGGCTAAGCCCTCTGCGGTCTCTCTTGAATCGGTTACTTTATTCTCATTATTATTGCAATAAGGACATCTCATAAAATACTTTCCTTTTTTAAAAAATTACCCTTT
>CAZGLF010000008.1:0-29102 GCA_964526615.1 uncultured Planctomycetia bacterium | reverse complement strand
ATCGGTTTATACCAACAAGATAAAGGTAAGCATATAATAACTTCAAAAATCGAACACCACGCAGTTTTAGATGCTTGTAAATTTATGGAAGGCTTGGGTTTTGAGGTCACTTATTTAGATGTTGACAAATACGGAGTCCTTGATTTAGAGCAATTAAAAGATTCAATTCGTGATGATACCATATTGGTTTCAGTAATGTATGCAAATAATGAAGTCGGTACTATTGAGCCGATAAAAGAGATAGTAGATATTTGCCATCAAGGGGGAGTTTATTTTCATAGTGATGCAGTTCAGGCAGTTGGTAAAATCGAATTAAATCTAAGGGAATTAGATATTGATATGCTTTCGCTTTCATCGCATAAGCTTTATGGCCCTAAAGGGGTAGGGGCTTTATATGTAAAAAAAGGGGTAAAGTTTCACCCGCTTTTACATGGCGGCGGACATGAAAATAATCGGCGCTCGGGTACTGAAAATGTTGCCGGGATAGTAGGATTAGGTGAGGCAGCCAGATTAGCAAAGCAGGAATCCGGGCAGGAAGAAAAAAAGATAAGAGCCCTGCGTGATAAGCTGGAAAAAGGAATTTTGGAAAAAATCCCTGAGGTAAAACTTAATGGACATCCGCAAAATAGATTATATAATACTTTAAATATATGTATTGCTCATGTTGAAGGTGAGAGCATTTTGATAAATTTGGATTTCGAAGATATTTGCGCCTCAAGTGGTTCAGCTTGTACCTCCGGTTCCCTTGAACCTTCTCACGTACTTTTAGCTATGGGCTTGCCGCATGAAGTTGCACATGGTTCCCTGCGTTTGAGTTTAGGAAAATATAATACCGAAGCCGAAATAGATAAAGTTTTGGATGTTTTACCTAAAACCATTGAGCGTTTAAGAAAAATTTCCCCATTTTGGCAGGATAAATAGAAAGGATAAAAAATGAGCCAGGCAAAGAAAAAATTGACAAAGGATATCTTAAAACTAAAAAAACAAAAAGATGCTGTTATTTTAGCTCATAATTACCAGATTCCTGACATTCAGGAGATGGCCGATTATTTGGGAGATTCTTTAGAATTAGCTAAGATATCCAAAAACCTTAGCCATAAGATGATTGTTTTTTGCGGGGTTAAATTTATGGCCGAGACCGCTAAAATACTTTCTCCGGATAAAAAGGTAATATTGCCGGTATTAGATGCCGGCTGTCCCTTAGCTGAGATGATCGAGCCTGAGGAGTTAATTCAGTTAAAGCAAGCTAATCCTGATGCCTGGGTGGTTAGCTATGTTAATACTACCGCCCAAATTAAAGCTTTAAGTGATGTTTGCTGCACCTCATCTAATGCAGTTGAGATAGTTAAAAAAGTTCCTGCGAAAAAAGTGATATTTACCCCGGATAGAAATTTAGGCTGGTGGGTGACTAAAAATGTTCCTGATAAAGAGATAATCCTTTGGCAGGGGTTTTGTTTGGTTCATGAGTATTTTTCATTAGAAGACTTAAACCGGGTTAGGCAAATTTATCCTGATGCTGAGGTAATTTCTCATCCGGAGTGCCGCCGGGAAGTTCTTGAGGCCTCAGATTATGTTTTATCAACTGCCGGGATGTTAAAAAGAGCTAAGGAGTCGCAAGCTAAAAAATTCATCATTGCCACCGAAGAAGGGTTGATTTACCGTTTGAAGAAGGAGAACCCTAATAAAGAATTCTATTCCCTAGGCAGTGCAAAGACCTGTATTAATATGAAAAAGATAAATTTAGAAAATCTTTATCAAGCCCTTGATAAAGAAGTTCACAAAATAGAATTAGATAAGGAAATGATTGATAAGGCAAATACTGCTTTAGAGAGGATGGTTGAATATGTCTGAGGTATATACCGATAAAGTTATAGATTATTTTCGCAATCCCCGTAATATGGGTAAAATTGAGAACCCCGATGGTGTTGGTAAAGTTGGCAATCCAAAGTGCGGTGATGTTATGTGAATATACATAAAAGTCAAAGATAACAAGATCATCGATTGTAAATTCGAAACCTTTGGGTGTGTAGCAGCCATTGCTACTTCTTCGGCTTTAACCGAGTTGGTTAAGGGTAAGACTATTGAAGAAGCCCTTAAGGTGAGCAATAAAGAGGTGGCCCAGGAGTTAGGAGGCCTGCCCCCGATAAAAATGCATTGTTCGCTACTGGCTGAAGAAGGCTTAAAGTCTGCGGTTGAGAATTACCGCCAGAATTCCTCATCAAAAAAAGATAATCAAAGTTAAATGAAAAAAAAAGTTGGAATCGGCTTAAGCGGAGGTATTGATTCCTCAGTTGCGGCATATCTCTTAAAGAAAAAGGGCTATGATTTAATAGGTTTTACTTTAAAGTTTTTCCCTCAAGATAACCGCTGCTGCGATACCGAGAGCCTTTATCAAGCCAAGCGGCTCTGCCATAGATTAGATATACCCCATTATGTCTTAGATGCCGGGGAGGTGTTCGAAGAAGAGATCATCAACTACTTTATCAAAAGTTATCTAGAGGGCCAGACCCCTAACCCTTGTGCTTGGTGCAACCGATTGATCAAGTTCGGTTATTTTTTGGAGAAAATAAGATCTTTTAACCTAGATTACCTGGCAACCGGCCATTATGCCGGTTTAGGTAAAAGGCGAGGGAAGTATTTTTTTAAAGTAAATAAAGATCCAAAAAAATCCCAAGAATATTTTCTTAGCCTAGTCGAACCTTCGATTTTAAAAAACCTGATTTTTCCTTTAGCTAACTACACTAAAGATAAAGTTAGAAAAATCGCTCAAGATAACGATATCATCTTTGTTCCCCGTAAAGAAAGCCAGGATGTTTGTTTTATAAATGATAAGTCTTATCCGGAGTTTATCGAAGAAAATATCGCAAACCCCGGTGATTATAGCGGGGTTATCCGCCATATTAACGGTAAAGCCTTAAAGCAACATCAAGGGATATTTTACTATACTTACGGCCAAAGAAGCGGTTTAGGGATTGGCTGGCCTTGGCCTTTGTATGTTAATTCAATTGACCCGGTAACCAAAGATGTAATAGTAGGGGAACGGGAGTTTCTTAAACGGGGGAGTTTTTCGGTAAAATCCCTTAATTGGTTCCTGGCGCCTGATAAATTTAAAAAGATAAGAGTAAAGATAAGGTATAATTCACCTTTTCGCCAGTGCAGGCTAAAGATTGAAAGCGATAAAGTTTTAGTTTCTTTGCAGGAGCAAGCCGACGGGATAACCCCGGGGCAGGTAGCAGCTTTTTACCATAAAGATATTCTTTTAGGCGGCGGAATAATAGAAGGTGATTAACTTATCTATGACTTTATGTTATAATAATTTAAAAAGTGAGGAGAAAATTATGCGTATTAGTGTTTTACTGGTCTTGTTATCGTTATTTTTAGGAGGCTGCTCAACCGGCCCGAAAGAAGTAATGCTTGATAGTTTTGAAGGTGAAATTTCAGCTCAAACAGTTGATTTCGGCAGTGCCGAAGGAACTTCTTTGAAGGTTTTAGCTGATAAAGAAGTGAAGGCCTGCGGCCAGCAATCTTTAAAAATAGATTATAATTTAAAAAGAGGCGGTTATATGTGGATAGCCCGGGGTAAGGGTTTAGATATTGCCGGGGCTAATAAGTGGGAAATTCAGCCCGATGAGATAAATTGGCACAGATATAATGCTTTTAGTATTCAGATGTACGGCGCCGATAGCGGCGCAGTCATTGCTTTTGATATTAAAGATTCCGGAGGTGAACTCTGGAGATTTTTACTTGATGATGATTTCTCGGGTTGGAAAGAGATAGTTTGTCTTTTTGATGAGTTTTTCCCGCGAGGAGATTGGCAGCCTGAAACCGCTCAAGCCAACGGTGAGTTAGATTTTCCGGTGGTAAGTTTTCAATTCGAACCGCGCCTGCCGGGTGAAAGAGCCCATAACTTTGACTGTATAAAATTAGTAAAATAATTTTATGAGTAAGGATTCTGGGAAAAAAATGAACCTTTCAAAAATTTCCGAAGAAGAACTTCTGAATCTAAAAGTTTGTGACCTTCCTTTAAAAATCGAAGGAACCTGGTTAGAAGATTGCGTTGAAGAACTATACCGGGAGTTAGATAAGGCGGGAATTTCATTTAAACCGCCTTGTTATCTAGCTGATGAGTGGCTTACCCCTGATGGCGAGCCGGTGGTAGGGATACCGTTTTTTCTAGCCCATTCGGCTTTAATAAAATTAGAGAAGAAAATGATGCTTGATGCCGAAGGCGGAACCCGTTCCTGGTGCATGAAGCTTTTGCGCCATGAGAGTGGCCATGCAATAAATTATGCTTACAAATTGTACCGCAGGAAGAAGTGGCGGGATATCTTTGGAAAATTCTCCCAGGAATATCCCGATACTTACCGTTTCCGGCCTTACAGTAAGAATTTTGTAAGGCATCTTGAGAATTACTATGCTCAATACCATCCCGATGAAGATTTTGCCGAAACTTTTGCGGTTTGGTTGACCCCTAATTTAAATTGGCGCAAACAATATGCCGGCTGGAAAGCAATAAATAAGCTCAATTATGTCGAGGAGCTGATGAATGAAGCAAAATATAAGGAACCATTAGTCAAGAAGGGCCAGAAGTATTGGCAGGCTTCTAAAATGCGGATAACCTTAAATAATTTTTATAAGAAAAAAAGGTCATATTGCGCTGAAGAATTTCCTAATTTTCATGATTCTAACTTAAAACAGATATTCTCGCACCCGCCGTCAGAGGAGCCAAAAGACCTGCTTTGGGCTTCAAATATAATTAAAAAATATAAAAAGGATATCCTTAACAATACTGCTAAATGGACCGGTGAGAAAAAATATATTATCTCAAAATTGTTAGACCGGTTAATAAGAAGGTCAAAAGAATTGAATTTAGTTTATAAAGATAACGAGGCCTTGGCAGTTATAGCGGTATCTACTTACGTTACTACTTTGGTTATGAATTATACCTATACCGGAGGCTTTAGCAAAGAAAGATAATTATGCGCAGGTTAAAAGTACTTCTTCTTTTTGACAGCCCTTATTTTACCCCCCGGGGATATAATTTCAAAAAAGAGTTCGATGACCTGGATTGGGGAACCGAAGATGATGTTTATAATGCTTTGGTTGAAAACCGGCATCAGGTGAGCTTGCTGGGGTTATACAATGATATCGGGGTGTTGTTGGAGGAAATAAAAGAGAACCGGCCCGATGTAATTTTTAATCTGGCCGATGTTTTTCACCAGAAACCTTATCTTGACAAAAATATTGCCGGCCTTCTCCAGATGCTTGATATCCCTTATACCGGCGCAACCCCCAATAGTTTATTCCTTTGCGGTGATAAAGCCTTAACTAAGAAGATATTAACTTATCATAAGATAAAGGTTCCTAAATTTTACACCTTTACCTGCAACCATAAAGTTTGGCTGCCGAAAAAGTTAAATTTACCCTTGATTGTAAAGCCTTTGAGAGAGGAGGCTTCAAGAGGAATATCTCAAGCCTCGGTTGTTGATAGCGAAGAAGCATTAATTGAAAGGGTAAAGTTTATCCATGAAAGGATAAAGGACGATGCAATAGTTGAAGAGTATATTGAGGGAAGAGAATTTTACGTTAGCCTATTGGGTAATCGCAGGATACAGGTTTTCCCCCTAAGGGAGATGAAATTCGGCAACTTTGATTCTGATGAGCCAAGAATAGCCACCTATAAAGCTAAATGGGATTATGATTACCGTCAAAAGTGGGATATCAGGAATGAATTTGCCGGAAGGCTGGCCAATGGCCTGGCTGAAAAAGTCCAGGAGACTTGCAAACGGGCTTACCGGGTATTGAATATGAACGCTTATGCCCGTTTTGATATCAGGATAACACCGGATTCTAAAATATACATATTGGAGGCCAATGCCAACCCTTGTTTAGATGCTTATGATGAATTAGGCCAGTCAGCTCAAAAGGCCGGGATAAGTTATAATAAATTAATTGATAAGATATTAAAGCTGGCATTAGATAAGGTAAAGACGGTAAAAAAATGAGCGATAAGTTAAATCAAGAGCAAAAAGATAAATTACTTAAAATAGCCCGAAATACAATAAGGGAGCATTTGTTTAAAGGAGAAATATTAGATTTAAAAGAAACCGACCCCCAGCTTAAAGAACCAATGGGTGCTTTTGTTACTTTACGCAAACAAGGACAGTTGCGCGGATGTATCGGAAATATTATTGCAGATAAACCCTTATATCTAACGGTAAGGGATATGGCAATAGCCTCAGCAACTCAAGACCCCCGGTTTAGGCCCTTAAATAAAGATGAGTTGCAAGAGGTTACGATTGAGATATCGGTTTTATCAATCCCTAAAGAGGCAAAAGACCCCGATGAAATTAAGCCCGGAGAACACGGGGTTATAGTAAGAGATGGTTTACATGGGGGAGTATATCTTCCCCAGGTTGCTGCCGAGACCGGGTGGAGTAAGAAAGAGTTTATGGATAGCCTTTGCCGGGATAAAGCCGGGATGCAGGCTGATGCCTGGCGCAGCGGTAAATGTAATATTTTCATATTTACTGCCCAGGTATTTAGCGAATAACTCCTCTTTAAAATAATTTCCTAAATAAGTTGACATTGCCTTAGGTATATTATATACTTTATATAGTTAATATAGTTAATTATTAAGGAGGTTAAGTATGTCTAAAGGTTATAATATTTCTCAATTTTCCAAAGAAATTATTCAAATTATCCCTCATTTAATGCGGCTTTCCCAATCGATGGTCAAATCCGATAGTGACGATTTGCTTTCCGGAAAAATAACTCTGCCTCAGTTTTTAGTATTGGAGCTGTTAAAGTCTAAGGATTCAGTTAAGATGAACGATATCGCTAAAACTTTAAAGGTGAGCTTGCCGGCAGCAACCGGAACAGTTAAAAGATTAGTATCTCTGAAGATGGTGAAGCGCCATCATGATGCCAGCGACAGGAGAGTGATACATGTGGTTTTAACTAAAAAAGGTGAAAACACAATCGAGAGAGTAAGGACGGCTAGAAGAAAAGTTATTGAAAAAGCTTTCGGGCACCTAAGCGACAAAGAACGCCAAACTTATTTAAATATTTTACGTAAAGTAAAGAAAGGGTTAGATGAAAAAGCTAACAAAAAATAAATTTATAGTTTTTATGGTTTTAGTTTTTTCTTTGGGCTTTATTATTCAGGCATCAAAGATTTTTGCTCAAGATAACCAGCCTGAAAGTAAAAAAGCCATTGAGCTTTCTTTAGATGGTGTTAGCACTTTGGCACTGGAGAATTCTTTAGATATCCAGATTGCCAAATTCGATGCCTATATCAGTAAAACCTCCTTAAAAGAAGTCGAGTCGATATTTGATACTTTTCTAACGGCCGAGGCCAATTACCGCCGTGATAAAACTATGCGTACTACCGAAATTTTAGGGAGCGAAGAAAAAGAATACGGTTTTTCTTTGGGCCTTGAGAAAAAACTTCCTACCGGAACCACTCTTTCAGTTGAAGGCTCAACAACTAAGAACCGGACCGATAGCCCTTTTGCTACTTTAAACCCTTACAATGAGGCTTACGGTAAAGTTTCCTTGAAGCAGGAGTTAGGGAAGAATTTTTTTGGTATTAGTGACCGGGCAAAGGTCAAAATTACCAAGATTGATATTGTAAATGCCGATTTCACCTCTTTAGATGATATTGCAACTTCTCTTTATCAAGTTCAAAAAGCCTATTGGAACCTGGTTTTAAAAGAAAAAGAATTAATCATTGCCAAAGATATGTTGGGGAAGGCTAAAAATCTCTATCAGGTGTATAAAGAAAAGTCATCTTTGGGTTTAGTTGAGAAAAATGAGATTTTAGCGATTGAGGCTTTAGTCCACAGCAGAGAGAGCCAGGTAATGGTAAGTGAGCTTGAGAAAGAAAGTGCCAAGAACCAATTGCTTTTTTTACTTAATGTCGGTGAATTTGACCAGGAAATTCTCACCCAGGATAGTTTGGATTGTTTGGTAAGTGAAGTTAACCTATATCAGGCATTATCAGCGGCAGTTGAAAACCGCCGGGATTATAAAAAAATGGAGAACCAATTAAAGAAAAATAAAATTGATATTATCAGAAAACGCAATGCAATGTGGCCCCAAATTGATTTGGAAGCTTCTTTTGCCCGCAATAGCCTTCATCCTGATAGGGGCCAAGCCTGGCAGGCTGCAGCAAGAGACAGCAATAATGAGGTTACCTTTACCTTAAATATAAAAGTTCCGCTTGAGAACAATGAAGCTAAAGCAAAATTAGAGCGGGTTAACCTAGAGAAAAAACAATTGATATATAAGCTAAAAAGGGTCGAGCGTTTAATTTTACAAGAACTCAATGATGCAGTTAATCAGGTTAATACCAGACAAAACCAGGTAAAGCTTTTTCAGGATACCATTAAGATACATCGGGAAAAACTTAACTATCAACTTAAACGCTTAGGTTACGGACGCTCTGATGCCGATACTCTTATTCAGTATGAGCAAGACCTATTAGAGGCCAGGCTTTCGTTGGCTAAATATCTATATGAATATCGGGTCGGACTTATTGAGTTGGAGTTGGCTAAGAATACTTTTTTGGATAGGTATTGGAAAGAGGAATTGTAGGTGGCCGGTTAAACAAAGTGTAGGATAAAAAAAATATGGGAATAGCTAAATTTTCAGTAAAACACTCACTCTTAATTAATTTGGTATCGGTATTTATTTTAATTGCCGGTTTTTATACTTTGTTTATTTATCAAATTAGAAGAGAGGCTTTTCCGGAGGTCTCTTTCGATAAGGTAGTTGTAAGCACTACTTATCCCGGTGCCCCGCCTGAGGAAGTTGAAAAGCTGGTAACTGTTCCGCTTGAGACCGAATTAAAGGGTGTTGACGGCATTGAGGAGATGAGTTCAACTTCAATAACCAATCTTTCTAATATCTTAATTGATATCAGCCAAGAGGTTAAAGATAAGGATAAGGTAGTTACCGATATCAGAGAAGCTGTAGATAGGGTAAAAGACCTACCGCGGGAGGTCGAGGATGACCCGATAGTAACCGAGATTACCTCCGGTGAAATGCCGGTGATTCAAGTTGCTTTAAGCGGTGATTTGAGCGAAGAAAAATTGCAGGAGAATGCCGATTATTTAGAGGATATTTTAGAAGACATTGAAGGGGTCTCTTCAGTTTCAAAGGTTGGTTACCGGGACCGGGAAGTTTGGGTTGAAGTAGACCCGAGAAAGCTAGGAGATGTACATATCAGTTTAGAGGAGGTAATGGAGGCTTTAGCGGCTAAAAATGTAAGCCGTCCAGCCGGAAAGCTCTATGGAGAAAAAGAATATAGTATCCGCACCACCGGGGAGTTTTATACTAAAGAAGAAATTGAAAATGTAGTTATCCGGGCTAATGAATTTGGCAACTGGCTTCGGGTAAAAGATATAGCCAATGTTAAATTTACCTTTGAAGACGAAGATGTTATCAATAAAAGCCAGGGGAGCCGGTCAGTAAATTTAACTGTAGTTAAGCGGGCAACCGGGGATGCAGTTAAAATCGTAAGAAAGGTAAAAAAAGAGACCGAAAAATTTCTAAAAGAAGCCCCGCCTCAATTAAAAGCAGCCTATATTAATGATATTGCCTATTACATTCAGCGAAGGTTAGGGGTGTTGAAAAATAACGGCATAGTCGGGTTGATTTTGGTTTGTGGAGTTTTGTTATTGTTTTTAGATTACCGGGTAGCACTTTTGACTGCTTTGGGGCTGCCGATAGCATTTTCAGCAACTATTGCCATAATGGGGGCAATTGATTTAAGTGTAAACTTAATCACTATGTTTGGTTTAATCATAGTTTTAGGGATGCTGGTTGATGACGGGATTATTATTGCTGAGAATTGTTCTCGGCACCTCGAAGAAGGGCTAGGCCCCAGAGAGGCTGCAATTGCTGGAACTCAGGAAGTATCAAAACCGGTTACTACTACTATAATCACTACAATTGCTGCTTTTAGTCCTTTGATGTTTATGGAGGGGATGCTGGGTAAATTTATCTGGGGGATACCGTTGGTAGTAATTATTGCTTTAGGGTGTTCTTTAGTTGAAGCTTTGATAATTTTACCGTCGCATTTTGCCGATTTTGTTAAAGCCAATATTAAGATCAAAGCTAAAAAAGAAGTTCACTGGTTTAAAAAGGTAGTTAATTATTATACTAAAGTCCTCAATAAAGCTTTAAAGAGACGCTATTGGGTGATTTTAGGGTTGGTAACGATTTTGTTGCTTACCGGATTGTTGGCTAGCCAGATGCGTTTTATTCTCTTTGGCAGCGAAGAAGGAATTGAAGAGTTTGCAGTTCATGCTGAGGTGCCGGTGGGAACCAATCTCTATCATACCAATGAATTAATAACTCAAATCGAAGATATAGTTAGCCAGCTTCCCGAAGATGAACTTGATGCCTATACTACTCAAGTCGGTACAATTGGTGATACCTGGATGTTTGACCCTTATGGTAAATCCGGCAGCCATGTAGCCCAGGTAATAGTTTATGTTACCCCTTATAACCATCGCCAGCGCTCAGTTGATGAGATAATCGATAGCTTAAGGCCGAAGGTAAAAGATTTAAAAGGATTCCAAGAGATTTATTTTGAAAAAGAAGAAGGCGGCCCGCCGGTTGGCAAGCCAATAGCAGTTGAGGTCAGGGGAGAAAAATACAGTGTTTTAAAAGCAACCGCTGATAAAATTTTCAACTATCTGGGAAAAATGAAAGGGGTAACTGATATCGCCACTGATTATGAAATTGGCCGGGGCGAGATTAGAGTGGTGGTTGATGAAGAAAAGGCAGCCCGGACATATCTTTCGGTAAATCAAATCGCAGCAGCTATCCGTAATGCCTTTAAAGGCGGTATTGCTACTTCGATAAAGCCGGTTAAGGCTGAAGAGGAGATAGATGTTTTGGTGCGTTTTCCGCCTAAATACCGCAACACCAAAGAAGCCTTTGATATGATAATGGTTCCTAATAGGTTTGGAGATCTAATTCCTTTAAACAAAGTTAGTAAGATAAAAGAAGAAGTTTCGGTATCAAGGATAAAGCACCTGGATGGTAAAAGAGTTATTACTGTAAGGGCTGACGTTGATAAGCAAGTAACTACATCCTTAGAAGCTAATCAAGAGCTGCAGAAAGAATTTAAAGTCGTCTTTGATGATAAGCCGGGTTATGAGATTAAATACGGCGGAGAGCAGGAAGAAAATGTAAAATCGGCCAGAAGTTTCATGAAAGCTTTTGGATTGGCTTTCTTTTTGGTGTTTTTGATTTTAGCGGCTAATTTTAATTCTATGACCCAGCCGTTAGTAGTGATGATGGCAATTCCTTTTGGATTAATCGGGGTAATCTGGTCATTTTTCTTTCATGGTTTGCCGTTGAGTTTCTTTATGATGATGGGGGTGGTTGGTTTAATCGGTATTGTAGTCAATGATTCGATAGTATTAGTTGAATTCATCAATAATCTTCGCCGCAAAGGAGTGGATAGGCGTGATTCTATCGTCCAGGCCGGGCAATTAAGGTTAAGGCCGGTAATGCTTACCACAATTACCACTGCTTTAGGTTTGGCTCCGACTGCTTATGGCATTTGGGGCGGGGATCCATTCTTGCGGCCAATGGCTTTGACTATTGTCTGGGGTATAATTTTTGCAACCGCTTTAACTTTAATCGTTATACCTTGTGTTTATGCAGTGATTGACGACGCAACTTTAAAGCTTATCGGCCATGCCAGCGTTAAGAAAAACGGCAACAATAAAAAATCTTAAGTTATTACCGATAAAACTCTTCCTTTTGCCCATTGAAGAGGGCCGATAATTTGGTATAATGATAATAACTACCGCAAAAATAATTTAATCATGGCAAAAAAACTATTAATTATATTAATTGTAATTATTTTAGGCTTATCATTAACGGTTTTGCTAAAAGATTTTATTTCAAAAGGCATTCTTACCGGCGTTCTTAAATTGGCAACCGGAGTAGGGGTTGAGATCTCTGATGTCGATTGTAATATTTTAGACAACAACCTTATTATTAAAGGATTAAAAGTTTATAATCCTCAAGGGTTCGGGCAAGGGGTTTTATTGGATGTTAGCAAGATAGATATCACTTATGAGCCTTCCGAAATTTTTAAAGGAGTAATTTATTTATTTTCACTGGAAATTGATTTAAAAGAATTGGTTGTTATAAAGGATAAAGATGGCAATTTAAATGTTGACGCTTTAAAGTTTGCCAAACAATCTCAAGAAAATGTAGAAACTGCTCAGCAAGATAATAAAGCCGAAGAAAAGCAGGACTCTGATAATTTCTATGTCGAAAAATTAATATTAAGTGCCAAGCAGGTGGTTTATAAAGATTATACTAAAGACCCGGATGGGGCAATAAAGATATATGATTTAGGTATTAAAAATAAGGTTTATAAAGAAGTGCCCGGCTTATTTAGCCTTATGGTTATAGTGCTTAAGGCGCCAATGAAAGATACCACTATTAAAGGCGCACTTATTTATGGAGCAGCTACTGCCGCCGGGGTTGGCTTTTTACCGGCCGGTGTTGCTATAACTGTTGTCGGAAAAGATCATGCCCAAGCTAGTTCTGAAAAAGATTTTGATTTGGTTTATCAAGCCGCCCTTGAGACAGCAAAAGGCATTGGAGAGATTAAAAGCCAGGATAGGCAAAAAGGAGAGGTTAGAGGGGTTTTGAAAGGCCACCGAGTAACTATTAAAATAAGAGATAGTGAAGATAAAAATATTGAGGTTACGGTATCAGCCCGAAAATTAATGTTGCCCCGGCCTAAATTTGCAAAAACAGTATTATACCGGATTTTTGAAAAGTTAAGGTAATTTTATGTCTAAGATATCAGTTGAATTAGTCCCGCGCCAGAAAGAAGCTTTTTTAAAAGAGCTTAATATAGTCAAAGATAATTTTTCTAATATTGATATTATTAATATTCCCGATATTTCCCGTTATGAGGTATCGAGCCTTGAAGCTGCCGAATTGGCTAATAAATTATCTTTTGATGTGATACCGCACCTAAAAGCCGGGCAGATTAAAAAGGAGGAGCCTTTGGAATTTAAGGATTTTTTAATCCAAAACAATATTAAAGAAGTCCTTCTGGTTTTAGGCGATAAATTCGGTGCCCAGGAGCAAGAGGATAAATATTGTAATACTTTAGAGGCAATAGCCAAGTTTAAAGAAGAAGTTCCTCAAATAAAGGTCTATGGAGCAATTGACCAATATCGCAGTACTTTTGAAAAAGAATATGCTTATATCCAGGAAAAGCTTGCCGTTGGCTGCGACGGGTTTTTTACTCAGCCTTTCTTTGATTATGAACTCCTGGAGTTTTATTTAAAGAAGTTAAGAGGTATCCAGGTTTACTGGGGGGTATCACCGGTTACTAGCCAGCGCTCTAAAGAATATTGGCAGAAACATAATAATGTTGATTTTCCGCCGGATTTCGAAGCTACTCTTGAGTGGAACCGCAGGTTTGCTAAGATGGCTTTAGAGTTGGTTAAGTCCAATGATTCCAATATTTATTTTATGCCGATTAAAGCTGATTTTGTCCAATATTTAAGCGGGATTATTTAAGATAAATAATTTTTATGATTACCAAACAACTCCTTACTAAAATTTATGAAGCAGCTTACATGCAGCGCTGGAACGACCAGATCAGAATAGTTGAGTTTACCGAACTTAACAAGCAGGCTCACAAGATGATAGTGGCTTATTGTTTAGGCAGGTGTGAGGAAGACTTAAATAATAAAGATTTTAATTGGATTGAAGTAATTGAGGCTGGAATATTTGAGTTCTTACAGCGTATCGTCTTAACCGATTTAAAACCGGCCTTATTTCATAAGATAAAAGAAAACAAACAGCAATATCGAAAACTTAATGAGTGGGTTTACAACCAGATAAAGCCGGTGATAAATTGTTTGGGAGAAGATTTTTGCCAGCGGTTTAGCAAATATCTCCATAGTCCGGAACGCAATCTAAATCGTAGAATTATTAGCGCAGCGCATTTTTATGCTACTAAGTGGGAATTCAATATAATCGAGGCAGCTAATCCTTCCGGGTATGAAATCGAAGAAATAAAAGAGGATATCCGTTTGAAACAGGAGAAGTATCATGACCTCAAAAGCATGCAGATATTGCTTAACTCTTCGGATTTGAGGAGATTTATTGATATCTGCGGCCAGCTGCGGTTTCAAATCCGCTGGAGCCACCTTCATCGGGTTCCTAAAACCTCGGTTCTGGGGCATATGTTGATAGTTGCGATGTTGAGTTATTTATTTTCTTTAGATATTGGTACTCATCCAGAGAGAGCAATTAATAATTATTTCACCGGCCTTTTTCATGATCTGCCCGAGGTTTTAACCCGGGATGTAATAAGCCCGGTTAAACGTTCGGTCGAGGGATTAGAAGATTTGATAAAAAAATATGAAAAACAACAAATGGAAAACAAAATATATAAGATAATACCTAAACCCTGGCATAAAGAGATGAAGCTTTATACCGAAGATGAATTCAGCGATATCGAAGATCAAAGGAGAGGAGATATCATACGGGATGGAAAGTTAATTAAAGGAATTGATAATTTGGCAGCTTTTATTGAGGCTTACCTGGCATTGGAAAACGGTATTAGAAATCAAGCTTTAGAAGACGCCAAAAGAAATAAAATAAAAGACTATAAATTTATAACTATCTCCGGTGTTGACTTTGACGCTATTTATAGCCAATTCGAACCAAAAGTTTTGTAATTAACTTGTATTTTAAAGAAGGGGGAATATAATGATTTTTATGAAAAAGGCCTTATTGTTGTTGGTGTTTTGTTTGATAACCTTGAATTTATTTGGGGAGGAGAATCCAATGGATGCAAAAACCGCTGTTTTAGAGACCACTCAGGGTATTATTAAGATAGAGTTAATGCCTGAGGTAGCACCAAAGGCCTGTGAGAATTTTATCAAACTCATTGAAAGAGGCTACTATGATGGAATAATTTTTCATCGGGTAATAAGAGATTTTATGATTCAAACCGGTGATCCCACCGGAACCGGTAGAGGTGGTGAGTCAATTTGGGGAGAGCCTTTTATTGATGAGGCTACCCCTGAAGTTACCTTTGATGAGCCGGGTATTGTTGCTATGGCTAATGCCGGGCCTAATACAAACGGCAGCCAGTTTTTTATCACCACAGCTGCTACCCCGTGGCTTGATATGCGCCATACTATATTTGGAAAAGTAGTATCAGGTTATGAGGCGGTTGAGAAAATAGAAAATGTGGCTACCGATTCTTCAGACAAACCGGTAATTGAACAAAAAATCATTAGAGCATACCTTCGGTAACTACCAATATTGCCATTGGTTAAAAAACTTATCAATTTAGGAGATTTTGGTATAATGCACCTCTTAAATATATAGAGATAAAATATGATAATAAATTAAGGAGGAGATATGTATCGGCAAGAAATTAAAGTCTTAGATTGTACAATTCGTGACGGCGGGTTGATCAATAATCATAATTTTGATGAGAAATTCGTCCGGCAAGTATATAAATCGGTATCAGAGTCCGGTGTAGATTATATCGAATTAGGTTATAAAAACTCTAAAGAATTATTTTCATCCTCTGAATATGGAGCCTGGAAGTTTTGTGACGATGAGGCAATCGAAAGAGTAACCGAAGGTATTGAGTCGGGCACTAAGATATCAGTTATGGTTGATGTTGGAAGAGTAAAGCTAGAAGATGTAAAACCGGCAAAGATGAGCCCGGTAGATATGATAAGAGTTGCATCTTATGTAAAAGATATCGATAAGGCAATATATATGACTAATCATTTTGCTGATAAGGGCTATGAGACAACTATTAATATTATGGCTATCTCCCGTGACCAGGGCAAAGAATTAGATGGGGCCCTGGAGCAGATAGAAAAAGAAAGTAAGTGTAAGGTAGTTTATATTGTTGATAGTTTCGGCGCCCTATACCAGGAGACAACCGAGGAATTAGTAAAACGCTTTAAGAAATATATCAAGAGTAAAGAAGTCGGCTTTCATGGGCATAATCACCAGCAGCTTGCTTTTGGAAATACTATTGAGGCAATAATCCATGATGCCAATTATCTTGATGCTACAGTTTACGGTATCGGACGGGCAGCCGGTAATTGCCCGCTTGAACTTTTGATTGGTTTTCTAAAGAATCCAAAGTTTGATATCAGGCCGATTTTGGATTTAATATCAAAAGAATTTATTCCTCTGCGCAAAAAAATCGAATGGGGCTATATTATTCCTTATGCAATTGCCGGGATGATGAATGAACATCCCAGAGCTGCCATGGCGCTTCGTAATAGCGCCCAGAAGGAAGATTACCGCCAATTTTATGAGAGCCTAATTAACACCGGCCTAGATTAAAATACCTTATGCGCTTAGAAGAATTTAAAAACCTACCGATAATGGGGATATTAAGGGGAGTTGACCCCTCAATCATTGGCCCCTTGACTGAAGCGGTTGTTCTATCTGGCTTGGGGACAATTGAGGTCACTATGAATACCCCTTCGGCTTCAGTTGCTATAAAAGAGATGGTTAAGGCAGCCAAGGGAAGGCTTGTTGTCGGTGCCGGAACAGTCTTAAGCCTTGATGATTTAAAGTTGGCCCTTGATAGCGGAGCAACTTTTGTCGTATCACCTACGGTAGTAGATGAGGTCTTAGAGTATTGTGTTAAAGAAAAAATTCCGGTATTTCCCGGTGCTTTGACCCCGGGGGAGATAAGTAATGCCTGGGGCAAGGGAGCTACTATGGTAAAGGTTTTTCCGGCTAAGGTTTTTGGCCCGGATTACTTTAAAGAGATAAAAGGCCCCTTTGCCGATATTGAATTGATGGCTTGCGGCGGGGTGAATGTTGATAATATTGCTGAGTTTTTTGCATATGGGGCTAGTGCGGTTGCTTTCGGAGCAAGTATTTTCAAAAAACAATGGTTATTAAATAAAGATTTTGCTTTAATTGAGCAAAAGATAAGAAAACTTATTAAAGCTTATAATGAGAAGTAAGGTTTAAAGAGGAGGAAGATATGCGCACAACAAATCCTGCTTTAAGTAAAAAAACTTTCCAAAATATCAGAGCTTATTCCAGGGATAAGATTATGACTATCCAGGGTGCGGTCAATAAAACTTTTATTTTACTCTTTTTAACTATATTTAGCGCATCGTGGGTTTGGGATAATTTTGCTGCTTTTGCCCCTTTTATTATTCCGGCGGTGGTTTTAGGGTTGATTACAGCAATAGTCACTATTTTTAAGAAAGAGTGGGCTCCGGTAACTTCAGTTATTTATGCTTTGGTTGAAGGAGTAGTTTTAGGCGGGATATCGGTGATGATGGAGAAACAATACCCGGGGATTGTGGTTCAGGCAGTAGGTTTGACCTTTGGGATACTTTTTTCATTGTTGTTTCTTTATAAGTCCAGGATAATTAAGGTTACTCAAAAATTTAGATTAGGGGTTTTTGCGGCAACCGGCGGTATATTTTTAATTTACATGGCAAGCCTTGTAATGGGATTTTTCGGTTTAAGTATACCTTTTATCCATCAGGCAAGCCCTTTTGGGATTGGGTTCAGTGTATTTGTAGTAATCATTGCCGCCCTTAATTTGGTTTTGGATTTTGATTTTATCGAGCGGGCATCGAGTTCTCAACTTCCCAAGTATATGGAATGGTATTGCGCTTTTGGGCTAATGGTTACCTTGATTTGGCTTTATATCGAGATCCTGAGGTTATTGTCGAAATTAAGGCAGCGGTAGTTAAATTATTGATTTTGAGTAATTGTTGTGATAAATTTAAAAGATGCAGGAACGCCGAAAATATATCAGGGTTAATGAAGACCTAACTATTGGTTATCAGGTCTTAAAGAGTTTCCGAAGAGTTACCTCCCATAGTGAGGATATCTCAGGTGGAGGGATACGCCTTCCGGTCTTGCAGCCCTTGCAGCCGGGGATGGTTTTAGAGTTAGAATTTCGCCTGCCAAAAGAAAACAAAATCTTTAAGGTGGTAGGTGAGGTAGCATGGCAGGATAGATTAGAAGGTATGAATTTTAAATACATAGTTGGTATAAAATTTAAAGATATTGATGAAAACATCCGAAACCGTATAGTCAATTATGTTAAAGACAAAGCCGGGGATGGCCCGTTTGGTTTAATTGAGGAGTGATTTTTTTTTAAAGTTATTTAATAACCGGGCAACTCTAACATAAGAGTTGCTTTTTTGTTATCTGGAGTAATATGGGTGATAAGTTTATCGAGGCAGCAATTGAGCAAGCAAAAAAAGGCCTATCAGAGGGCGGGATACCAATTGGTTCGGTGTTAGTCAAAGGTGATAAGATAATCGGCCGGGGCCATAATAAAAGAGTCCAGGAGAAAAACCCGGTTTTACATGCTGAAATCGATTGTTTGCAAAATGCCGGAAGAATTGGAAATTATAAAGATACAATTCTTTATTCGACTTTAATGCCGTGTTATTTGTGTGCCGGGGCTGTGGTGCAGTTTGGGATAAAAAAAGTTGTGGTTGGAGAGTCAAAAACTTTTGCCGGTTCAGGCGATTTTATGCGTAGCAAAGGGGTTGAAGTCATTGATTTGGACTTAGAAGAACCTAAGAATTTAATGCAGGAGTTCATTGACAAGAACCCGGATCTTTGGAAGGAAGATATCGGAGAGTTATGAATATAGGTTTAGATGAAAAATATATGCGCCTGGCGATAGAGGAGGCTTATAAGAATTTTACTTTAAAAGAAGGCGGGCCCTTCGGTGCCTGTATCGTTAAAGATAATCAAATTTTAGGCCTGGGCAGGAATAAGGTCATAACGACTGATGCCAGCTCCCATGCCGAGGTTAATGCAATAAGAGAGGCTTCCAAAAAGATAAATTCCTTTGATTTAAGCGGCTCGATTATTTATTCAACTACCGAGCCTTGTCCGATGTGTTTTAGCGCTCTTCATTGGGCAAGAGTTGAGGCTATAGTTTATGGTACCGGAATCGGTGATGCCAAAGAAGTCGGTTTTAATGAATTATCGATTAGCAATCAGGAATTGAAAAACTTAGGTAAGGCTAAAGTTAAGTTATACCCGGGATTTTTGTTAAAAGAGTGCCGCCAATTATTTAAAGATTGGAAAGATAAAGGCTTAGATAAGGAAATTTTATATTAAATAAGGAGAAAATTATGAATCGAATAATGATATTTATCGATGCCGAATATGTAGTTCAAAAAATAAGAGACCTTTTAGGTAAACGAAAGACAATCGGCAGAAAAGAGATACTTTGGGAAAATATAATTAAATGGGCAGTGGGAGAGGATAAACTGGTTAGGTCTTATTATTATTCCTCTGAGTTTAGCAAAGATGAGAATCCTCAAACCTTCCAAGAACAAAGAGATTATTTAAAGAATTTAAAAGTAAGTATCCCTTATTTTGAGATTAAGTTAGGAAGGTTAGTCCACGTTAACAATGGATGGGTCCAAAAAGGAGTTGATGTAAAGATAGCTTTGGATATGTTTTCAAAAGCAGCAGTAAACCAATATGATACTGCGGTTTTGTTTTCCGGGGATTCTGATTTTGCCGACGTTATTAAGTTAATAAAAGAAAGTTATGGAAAGCATATCGAACTTTGCACCTTTGACCGTTCAATCCATGAAGCCTTGCGCCTTGCTCCGGATAAGCATATTGTAGTCAATGCCCCGCTTGCCCGTAAAAATCGGTTTTGGATTCAAAAAACTAATAAATAAATTCAATTTATCCTTTAAACCTCTTTTGATAGTAGTATAATATTTTTAAAGGGTTAGGGAGGCATAAATATTGCGAAAAAAAATAATTTTACTTTTTATTTGTTTATTAATTACAAGCTGCGGTTACTTCGAAGAAAAAGAACCTGCCATAATAATCGATAATATCAAAATCGGTGCTGATGAGTTCCAAAAGCAATACCAGTCTTTTGTAGTAAATGTCGATGATAGCCTCGCCAAGGAAGAATTCCTAGAGACCTTTGTGGCCCGTAAATTAATCTTAAGAGAAGCTGAAAAGATGGGCCTGGATAAAGACCCGCAATTTTTATCTAGTATCCAGGATTTCTGGGAGCAAACTCTTCTTAAGTTAATCTTATCCAGGAAGATAAGAGATCTTTCCCGGGATATAAAAATTACCGAAGAGGAGATAAAAGAGTATTACAATCAACATAAAGATAATGAACTTGAAGGCAAAGAATTAAAAGAAGTTTATTCGCAGATAAGGTGGGTGCTTTTAGCCGAGAAGCAAAAGGAAACAATCGCCCAGTGGTCGGCTTCTTTGCGTAACGGAGTCAAGGTAGAGATAGATTATGAAAAGTTAGGTATAAAGAAGAATCAGAAAGTAACAGAAGATGAAGAAGAATAGTTTGCGAAGAAATTACTTCATTGATAAGAAATATCAAAGCAGATTCATAATAAAATTTTGCTTGATAGCCCTTTTATCTTCTTTGATTATCGGAGCACTATTGTTTTTTATGTCTGAAGGTTCAACCACTGTTGCTATCGAGAATACCCAGGTAGTAGTTAAAAAGACTGCTGATTTTATCTTACCGGTCATAGTTTCGACTTTAATATTAGTATTTGTTTTCTCAAGTATCGCGGTTTTATTTTTAACTTTACGTACCTCACATAAAATATCCGGCCCCTTATTCCGGCTAACAAGAGAAATCGATGCTTTAAAAGATGGTAATTTTACCGGAAGAAATTTTTCAATCCGCGGAAGCGACCAGCTTCAAAATTTTGCTGCTTCTTTAAGAGATATGTGTAATAATTTAAACAAAAAACACAGTGATATTAGGCAAAAGTATAAAGCTTTAAGAGATTATTTAAACTCTAAAGATTACTCAATATCTGAGCAAGATAAAGAGAAATTCCTCAAAATCCTCAAAGATATCGAGCAAGAACTCGATAGTTTTAAGATTTCATAGGAAATAACCGTTTCCACCCCGTAGGTGGAAACGGTACCCCGGGGGTGGCGGAGCCGGGGCTTGGCAGATAAATAAAAACTATTTACTTGACGCCGATTTACCCGAGTGCTATAGTGAAAATCACCAATAAACTAGCTCTTGGTAAGGAGTTTAAGGATTAAACTCTATTTTGTAAGAGCTAAAAGGAGTGATTGTTATGAAACTAAAAGCCACGCTTATCGTAATTTTTGTTTTTCTGGCTGCAATGTTTATTTCTTCTTTTTGTTATGCTCAGGAAGGCTGGATATCACCGACCTTTGGAGTTACTGAGGTATTTGAAGATAATATTTTTCTTACCCGCGATAATGAAAAATCTGACTTTATCACAATTGTGAGCCCGGGTGTATTGATTGAACCTAATTTAGGCAAACATGAATTAGTGATGAATCTATATTCTGATTTAAAGTTCTTCAATGAATACCATAGCCAGAATAGTTACAACCATACTGCCAATACAGCATTGCAGTTAAATTTTAATAAGTTTCGCATTAATCTTGATAACCGTTATCGTTATTTTTCCGAACGTTCCGGAGCCGAAGACATCAACCGGGTTCCAAGGTTACAAGACCATGCGAGCCTGGGAACAACTTTTGAATTCAATAAGCTGGATTTGACTTTCCGTTACCTATATCGTTATGAGTTTTACCGTACTGTCGATAGTATCGGAAGTTTTGGCGGAGAAGATTTAACTTATAAAGACCTAAATCGTCACGAGGATACCGGGGAAATAGAATTTGCCTTTAAATTGTGGCCGAAAACCGCTCTTTTATTGTCAGGCAATTATGGCGTTATTGAGCACAAAACCGGCAAGAAACCGGATTCAGACTATTTTGATATTTTAGTTGGAGCAAGAGGAGAACCGACAGCAAAATCAGTCGTTGAAGCAAAGATTGGTTACCGAAGCCAGGATTATGAAGAAAATATAGAAGGTTTTGACAGCCTTGTTTTCTACGGCAGTATAGTTGAAAATTTCACTCCCCAAGATGCGCTTCGCCTTGATTTCGTTAGAACCACCAATGATACAATATTTACCGATAATGCATATTATGAGATAACTTTTGGCGGCCTTGGTTTTGACCATAACTTTACCGAAAGGCTACTGGGCGGCTTGAAGTTTTCTTATCAATTAGATGCTTACCCGATTGCTACAACCAATACCGATACCGGAACTATTGAAGAAAGAGAAGACGACATTTTCAAAGCCGGTTTAAGATTCGAATATGAATTGGCAGCCGGCCCGATTTTGCAATTAAAGTATGAGTATACTCAAAGGGATTCTAATTTTAATGCTTACGACTATACTAACAACTTAGTCAGTATCGGCGTTACCACTGTTTTTTAATTGTCTAATTTGTTAAGATGAAAAGATACTTAATAGCAGCTCTATTTTTGTTTGTTTTGGTTTTTTCTTTCAGTCTATTGGCTAAAGAACCCGCCTATATATTAAAGCCCGAAGATGTCTTACATATTACAGTCTATGAACACCTTGACCTTGAAACCAAGGTAAGGATTACCTCAGACGGGGAGATAGCCTTTCCTTTGATTGGTAAGATCCAGGCTGCTGGTTTAGGGGTGAGTGATTTAGAAGATAAAATCGCTACTTTACTTGAAAAAGATTATTTAGTTAATCCGCAAGTTCAGATATTTATCGATGAGTATCATTCCAGGCAAATCTCAGTATTAGGTGCGGTTAATAAGCCCGGAAAATATGATATGTATACCGAACGGGAAACTACCTTACTTGAGGCTATCGCGATGGCTGAAGGATTTAGTGATGTGGCAAGTATTAATGGCACCAGGATTATCAGAAATGAAGAGGGAGAGGAGATAACCATTAAGGTAAAAGTTACCGATATAACCAAAAAGGGGCAAAAAGAAAAAGATATTCCCTTAAAACCGGGGGATATTGTTTTCATACCGGAGAGTTTCTTTTAAGATGAACGAAGAAATTAACATTCAAGATTACTGGAAGATAGTCAAGAAAAGAAAGAATATCGTCTTGGTATTTTTCTTTACCGTTGTTACAGTTGTAACTATAGCTAGTTTTATGATGCCCCCGGTTTACCGGGCCAGTGCCATATTATTAATTGATTTAGAAAGCCCCAATGTTTTGACTGCAACCGGAGAAGTTTCACTTGGGCCTTCTAATTATTATACCTATAAAGAATATTTCCAGAGCCAGGTTGAGATTATTAAAAGCCGCAGCTTACTTCGCCAGGTATTTGAGCAGTTGAATTTAGAAAGTAAAGAAAAATACAAAGAAGCCGATGACCCGATAAGTAAGTTTTCTAAAAGTATTGAAGTTAATCCGGTTCGCGATACCAGGTTATTAATAATTGCGGCTGAAGGCCAAGACCCGGAATTAGCAGCAAAGATTGCTAATGCTTTAGCTAAAGCTCATGTTACCCATAACCTTGTCTATATTACCAAAAGTGAAGTTTTAAATCTTCATAAGAATGAATACTTGAAACTACAAGCCAAATTAACCGAGTATTCCAAAATTTATAAACTAAAACATCCTAAGATGATCCGTTTAATGCGGGAAATCCAGCAGATGAAAGAAACTATTCAACAAGAAAAACAACAATTAACAGATCAAAGCACATCTTCTAATTCGGATAAATTTGAGATTTCAAGTTCGTTGCTGGCAGGATTAAAAGCCAATAATATCACTATTCAAGACCCGGCAGTTCCTCCGGTAAAACCATTTAAACCTAAAAAACGCCTTAATGTTCTTTTATCTATATTGGTTGGATTTTTTGGCGGAGTAGGGCTGGTTTTCTTTTTTGAATACCTAGATAATACAGTTAAAGAGGCCGAAGATGTTGAGAGATTGGTTAAGTGGCCTTTTTTAGGCCATGTGCCAAAAATTACAACCGCTAGAAAAACTCCCGATAGCGACAGAGATTTCTTTGTCAGCAACAATCCTAAAGACCCGGTTACCGAGAACTATCGCACTATAAGAACCAGTGTTTTATTTTCTTCAACCGAGGAACACCCGGTAAGAAGCTTACTTGTTACCAGCCCCGGCCCTCAGGAGGGAAAAACCATAACTCTTTGCAATTTGGGGATAACTATGGCTCAAAATAGGAGTAAGGTACTTTTAGTAGATGCTGATATGCGCCGGCCAAGATTACACAAAACTTTTGATAAAAGCAATGTTAAAGGTTTGAGTAATTTTTTATCCGGCCAGGATGGTTTTGAAAGTGTTATTCAGTCAACCGGTATCGCTAATTTGAATTTAGTCTGTTCCGGCCCGCATCCGCCTGATCCTTCCGAATTATTATCTTCGCATAAGTTGGAGGAATTCATTGATTTTGCTAAACAGAGATATGATTTTATTTTATTTGATACCGCACCTTCAGCAGTAGTTACCGATGCAGTTGTCTTGTCGCGTTTAATTGACGGGGTAGTAATTGTTGTTGAGAGTGCAAAGACCAATAAAAATATTTTACCGCGAATCAATCAAGCCTTTCAAAAAACAAAGGCAAGAGTAATCGGTTTTATTTTAAATAAAATTACTCTTAGCGGGGCTGACTACCAATATCAATCTTATTATTACGGAAAGTAAATGGTTGATATCCATTGCCATATTTTAGCCGCAGTTGATGACGGCCCTTCAAATATCGAGAAATCATTAAAGATGTGTGAGATCGCTTCTGCCGATGGGATAAAAACTATTGTTGCTACCCCGCATATAAGAAAAAAAGGCTATGATATTGAACCTAAAATTACTATAAAAAAGGTAAAAGAATTAAATAGCTTGCTGAAGAAAGAAAAAATCGATTTAAAGATACTTTGCGGAAATGATGTTCATATTCAGCCTAATTTACTAGAAGATATCAAGTCTTCTAAAGTTTTAACTATTAATAATAAAGGTAAGTATATTATTTTAGAGCTGCCTTCAGATTCAGTGCCGTTTTATGTTGAGACCGTGGTAGCTCAATTGAAAAAAGCAAAAATCACCCCGATTATCAGCCATCCTGAGAGAAATTTTCAAATCCAGCAAAACCCTAAGATAATCGAAAAACTGATTAAAAAAGGCGTTCTTATTCAGGTAACCGCAATGAGTATTACCGGCGGTTTTGGAGAAGGGGTGCAGAAAATAGCTTTAGATTTGCTGGAGAAGGGCTGGGTTGATGTCATAGCCACCGATGCCCATTCAGCTATCAAGCGGGCGCCAGTATTATCTTTGGCGGTTAAGAAAGCATCAGAGGTGGTTGGCGCGAAAAAAGCTAAGGATATGGTTTGGAAAACGCCGCTAAAAATAATCGGAGCGTAGTTAAGAGGATAGAAATGTGCTCGTTTCGCGAGCGAAATTAGTAGAAATAAATAGAAATTTATTGTTTTGGCAGATAATCATTTTTGATTATTACTGTCATCAATCGACAGTATTCATAAAATATTGTAATTCTTATTGCAATTTATTAACAAATATCTTAAAAAAGCGGTTTTGACTTGACAAATAAGCTAACATTATGGTATATTATTTCTGTAAATAATCATTTTTGATTATTTACGGGAATGTAATATGAAATATATTGAATTTAAAACTAGATTCCAGAAGGCGCCGATCATTATTAGTAAAGACGCTGAGAAACAGGTAAGTAATAAACAAGTCTTTCGTAATCAGCTTAACCGCTGGCATAAAAAGGGCTTGATTGTTAAACTTAAACGAGGAGTGTATTTACTCAATGAAAACGACCGGAAAAATACACCAGGCCTAATGTTTATTGCCAATCAATTGTATAACCCTTCCTATATCAGTTTAGAATCTGCCCTTAGTTATTATGATTTGATTCCGGAAAGAGTAGCGGATGTGACTTCGGTGTCAACAAGAAAAACAGCGCATTTTGAAAATAAATTAGGCCTATTTGCTTATCAGCAAATTAAACCGGGTGCTTTTCGCGGATTTAGATTAACCAAGGATGAAAATGAAATGCCGTTGTTATTGGCTGAGCCGGAAAAAGCTATAGTTGATTTTTTATACCTTAATTTAAGCCGGTTTTCAAAAAAGTTTAAAGAACAATTCAACTTTTCATACCGTTTTCAGAATACAGAGTTATTAAAAGAAAATAGATTGTTGGAGATGGCAGAGCTTTTTAAAAATAGAAAGTTAATCAAGGTTATTGAAGCTTTGATTGCTTTTATTAAGAGCGAGGTTTAAAGATGATCGAGGTTTTTAAACAGCATATTGGCGAAGGAATTCCGGTTGAGACGAAAATCAACCGGGTCCGGGAAATTTTACAGCTTATTATTTTAAAAATTATTTATGATAGAGGATTTTTTAATAATTTAGCTTTTACCGGAGGAACGGCTCTTAGAATTGTGTTTCATTTGAGGCGGTTTTCGGAAGATTTAGATTTCTCGCTGGTAAATAAAAAAGATTATGACTTCGAGATTATCAGTTCAAGCCTGGTTAAAAGCTTAAAACTTTACGGGTTAAGCGTTGAGATTAAGCAGAAAACTAAAAGTAATGTTCACAGCTTGATGCTTAAATTTCCCGGGCTATTAAAATCTTTAGGGATTTCGAATCTCGAAAGCCAGAAAATAGCAGTTAAGTTAGAAGTGGATTCTAATCCCCCGGAAGGCGGAAAAGTTTTAAACACCCTGGTTAATAAAGTTTATTTATTTAATGTAACCCATTTCGACCTCTCTTCGATGTTCGCCACTAAATTACATGCCTGTTTCTATCGAAAATATACTAAGGGGAGGGATTTTTACGACTTTCTTTGGTATTTAGGAAAGAAAATTAAGCCTAATTATTTTCTTTTTAATAACGCGGTTATCCAAAGTGAAGGTAAAAACCCTAAGGTAGGCGAGAATAACTTTAAAAAATATTTGCTTGAGAGGATTCAAAAGGTTAACTTTGATCTGGCCAGAAAGGATGTAGAACGCTTCATTGAAGATAAAAACGAGCTGAAATTATTGGATTTGAAAGTAATTCGGGATACTATTGAGGCAGCGTATTCGGGAGGGGAAGGATAACATTAAGGTTTAGGTTTAGGCTGAGGTTGAGATATTTCATCTTAGCCTCAGCCTAAGCCTTAGCTTGGACATAAAGTTGAGATTTTTACGCAGTTTCCTTGTTTTTCTTTGAAAAAAATGTTATCTCTTAAATAATAAGAGGTGTAAACGTTTACAGGCAAAAGCCTGTATTTATTTTTGGCTAAGATATTGTATTAAAAGGGATTAGATTGAGATAGATAGAGGATAAGGCTGAGGCTGAGGTTGAGGCTGAGGGCTTAACCTCAATCTAAACCTTAGTCTTAACCTTAACCTAAACCTATGAATAAAAACAAACTACTATTAACAAAAGAAGCGGCAAAAGTTTTACGGGTGAGTGAGGAGTACCTGCGCTCTCTTATTAGACAAAATAAGATAAGTGCCTATAAGGAAGGAAGAAGAGGAGGGTATAGAATACCTCAGGAAGAAATAGATAGGTATATTGCTAACAGGTATAAGAACGCCTGAAAATAAATGAGAGTTATAAGAGAAAAACTAAAAGAGCGTCATAAAAGTAAAGAGCCAATTAGGGTGGCTGTGGTTGGTTCGGGTTGGTTCGGCGGCGGTTTAATTCGGGAAATTTGCCATTATCCGGGTATCGAATGTTCTTTAATCGTTAACCGGACAATGGAAAAGGCAGTTCAAGAGTTAAAAAACGCTGAAATTCTATCTTCTGATATTATAGAGGTTAAGTCTTTAAGAGATTATGAAAACAGTTTTAATAAAGGTAAATATATAGTTTCTGATAATTTTGATATTTTAAGAGAATTAAAAAGGGTTGATGTTGTATTTGAGGCAACCGGAAATATTGAGCTGGGAGCAAAAATAGCTTTAGAGGTTCTTTCGCAAAAGATACATTTTATTACTGCCAACATCGAGATGGATGCAACAGTAGGCTTTGCAATTGACGATATCGCCAAGAAAAACAATGTTGTTTATTCGGTAACCGATGGCGATCAGCCCGGGGTTTTATCAAAGATGATAGCTGAAACTCAAATGTATGGTTTTAAAACAGTAGTGGCTGGCAGTTGCAAAGGATTTTTAGATGTCTATCAAAATCCTGCTGATGTTATGCCTTGGGTTAGGTCCGGCCATAATCCAAAGATGATTGCCGCATTTGCCGACGGGACAAAACAAAGCCTTGAGATGACGGTTTTAGCTAATGGTAATGATTTAGTTCCTGATATTCGGGGGATGCATGGGATAAAAACCTCGAAAAAAACAATCGTTGATGATTATTTAAAGGTGATAACCAAAGAAGGTATAGTAGATTATGCAATGGGTTTTAAAGATATTAATGAAGGAGCCGGAGTCTTCGTTATCGGAAAAAGAGATGATAAATTTACCAAAGAAGATTTTAAGTATTTAAAAAAAGGTAAAGGGCCGTATTATTTGTTTTTTAGAGACCATCATCTTTGTTATTTTGAAGCAATAAAATCTATTGCTGAAGCTTTTCTTTTTGGGGTCAGCACTCTAGAGCACAGGAAAAAGACTACCGATTGTTTGGCAGTTGCTAAAAAAGATCTGTCTTTTGGAGAAAGATTAGATGGAATCGGCGGATTTTCGGTTTATGGGCTGGTAGATACGGCTAAAAACTTAAGAGAAGAGAATTTACTGCCCATAGGTTTAAGTGAATACGCAATTGTTACTAAAAAGATAAATAAAGATACGCCAATAACTTACGATAGAGTTGATTTTTTAAAGGAAAATATTGTTTTAAAGTTACGCAGGCAAGAGGATTTTATTAGTAATAAGTAATTAATAAGGAGCTTTATATGAAAGGAATAGTTTTAGCCGGAGGCATGGCTAGGCGCCTTTACCCAATAACAAAAGGAATTTCAAAGCAGCTTTTACCGCTTTATGATAAGCCGATGATCTATTATTCATTATCGGTTTTAATGTTAGCCGGGATAAAAGATATTTTGCTTATATCTACACCTGATGCTTTAGCCCAATTTAAGAGCTTATTAGGTGATGGCGAAGACTTTGGTATTTCAATATCTTATGCCCAGCAGGAGGAGCCCAAGGGAATAGCTGAATCTTTTATAATCGGTAAAGATTTTATCAAAGAAGATAGCATAGCTTTGATTTTAGGTGATAATGTATTTTTTGGCCA